>ONWP01000326.1 GCA_900321595.1 uncultured Eubacteriales bacterium | reverse complement strand
TTCGCTCGCGTGCGTGCTGGCGATCCTCGCGGCGGTGATCGTCTACGTGATCGCGCTGCTTTTGACCCGTTCAATTGCCGCGGACGACGTAAAAATGCTTCCAAAAGGCGAAAAAATCTGCAAAACACTTGAAAAATTCGGATTTATAAGGTAAAATAGGTCTGTTGCAAGTTTCGGCGTGCATGGGAGGTGTCTGCGCATGTATGAAGCGCTGCTGGCCAAGGATCGGTATGATATCGCGGATCTTCTGGAGATCATGACCATCCTGCGGTCGCCGACCGGCTGCCCCTGGGATCGGGAGCAGACCCACGCTTCCATCCGCAAGAGCTTCGTGGAGGAGACCTATGAGGTCATCGAGGCCATCAATAAGGACGACGCCGAGCTGCTGTGCGAGGAGCTCGGGGACGTGCTCCTGCAGGTGGTCTTCCATGCCGAGCTGGAACGGGAAAAGGGCGTCTTTGATTTCGGCGACGTGTGCGACGGGATCTGCAAGAAGCTCATCGTGCGGCATCCCCACGTCTTCGGCGACGTGACCGCCGAGACCAGCGAAGAGGTGCTTTCCAACTGGGACGCCATCAAACGGCGGACGAAGAAGCAGACGACCACGACGCAGGCGATGGAATCCGTGCCCAGAGAGCTGCCGGCGCTGATGCGGGCGCAGAAGCTCCTGCACAAGGGCAAAAAGGCCGGTTACGAGCCGGAGATCGATCCCGCCGGCGGGATCGGGCAGAAGCTCATGGCCGTGCTGCAGGAGGCCGACCGCATGGATGTGGACGCCGAACAGGCGCTCAGCGACGCGGCGGACGCGTTCCTGGCCGATTTCGCGGCGTATGAACAGAACAGAACCAAATGAACGCAAGGTGCGTATAACCCATATTTGGAAATTTTGAATAAGGAGGAAAAAAGAATGAAGAAGACTGAACTTGTCGCGGCTGTCGCTGCGAAAACCGGACTGACGAAGGCGGACGCGGAGAAGGCTGTCAAGGCTGTCTTTGACGTGATCACCGACGAACTGGCGGACGGCAACGCCGTACAGCTGATCGGATTCGGCACGTTTGAGGTTCGTGAGCGCGCTGCGCGCGAGGGACTCAATCCCGCGACCAAGGAGAAGATCACCATTGCGGCGACCAAGGTTCCCGCCTTCAAGGCCGGCAAGGCGCTCAAAGACGTTGTGGCGAAGTAATTGACCGGATCACGGTTTGGCGGAAGGGCAGGGTCTTTCCGCCGTGTTTTTTATATAACAGGGAGGCAGTCTGTGTGAGACTGGATAAGTATCTGAAGGTATCCCGCCTCGTCAAACGGCGCACGGTGGCGAACGAGCTGTGCGACGCCGGTCACGTCGAGGTGAACGGCCGCGTGGCCAGGGCGTCCTACGACGTCAGGATCGGCGACGAGATCGCCGTTCGCGTGGGCAGCAATCTGACTGTTGTGCGGGTCGCCGACGTAAACGAGTACGCGACGAAAGCCGGCGCGCAGGACCTGTATGAGGTGCTGCGGGTCGAAAAGGTCTGAGCCTATGGACGAGCTGGACGAACGGCCGGATAACCTGCCGGAGGAAACGGACCCCGCGCCGGGGGATATCCCCGTCGCGCAGCCGGAGCCCGAACCGACGCGGCCCGCGCCGACCCGGTCGCGGGAGCCCGAACCGGCGCAGGGACGCGCGGAGCCGGTGCGCCGCGTTCACGATGAGACGCCTATGCAGCGCGAGCGGCAGGGGCGTATTTCCCTTGTGCTGTTGTGTTTGCTGTGCGCGGTGATCGGCGCGACGGTCGGGGCGTTCACGGTCTTTTTCGGGGTCGAGCACGCCGAGCGCGGACAGGCGGAACCGGCGGCGCAGACGACAGCCGCCCCCGCGGCGCAGACGACCGGTCTGCAGGCGCAGTACGCCGCGCTTCTGACGACGACCGCGCCCACGCGCCCGGAGCAGACGACGCTGTCGGCGAATGAGGTCTACGTCAAAAACGTCATGAGCTGTGTGAGCATCGTCTGCACGAACGCCGCGAAGGGAACCAAGAGCACCGGCTCGGGGTTCATCATCACCGCGGACGGTTACGTGCTGACGAACTACCACGTGGTGGAAAGCGGCGACCGCATCACCGCCGGTCTCTACGACGGCTCCGATCTGTCCGCGACGCTCGTCGGCTTTGACGAGCCGAACGACATCGCGGTGCTGCGCATCCAGGGCAGCGATCTGCCCGCCGTGACCTTCGGCCGCAGCGCGACGCTGGCCATCGGCGACCCGGTCTACGTGGTCGGCAATCCGATGGGCGACCTGACGTTCACGCTGACGGCAGGCGTCGTAAGCGCGCTGAACCGGCTGATCCGGGTGACAAAGGGTCTGACCATCAATATGTTCCAGACTGACGCGGCGATCAACAGCGGTAATTCCGGCGGACCGGTCTTTGACAAGAACGGCGAGCTTGTGGGGATCGCGACGGCAAAGTACGATTTTTCCACCATCGAGGGACTGGGCTTCTGCATTCCCATCGACGACGTGAAAAACATGATCGAGCAGATCAAGACGAACGGCTATGTCTCCGGCAGAGCGGCGCTCGGCGCGACCGTGACCGACAGCTACGCCATCTCCGGGCTCTTCTTCCGCTCCACCTTCGGCGTGAACGGCGCGCGGATCGACGCCGTGATGAGCGGCTCCGCGGCGGCGAACGCCAGGCTGCAGACGGGCGACGTGATCGTGCGGATCGGCACGGTGGACGTCACCGGCGTGGCGGCGGCCAAGACCGCGATCGCCGCGTACCGGGCAGGGGACAGCGCGGAGGTCGCCGTCAACCGCTCCGGCTCGACCGTCACTGTGACCGTCACCTTTGACGAGTACGTGCCGGGCGGGGGGAATGAGAACGGGTATTTGATCTGATCGGAGTGCGGGTTTGTAAATAAATTGTAAATTTTTTGCCCGGTGGTTGAAAACACCGGGTTGTTTCATTTATAATAACTCAGAATCAATTAAAATGGATGCGAGTAGGCTGACGCCGGCGAGGGCGGACGCAGACGCGGTGGCGGAGCGGACGCGAAGACGACGCGAGGGCGACGCGAGGGCGGAGCAGACGCGGTGGCGGAGCAGACGCGGTGGCGGAGCGGACGAGGCTGCGGAGGCTGTGCCGGGGCCGGGGCCGAGGCTGAGCCGGAGCTGTGCCGGGGCCGGACGCGAGAGCGACGCGAGGGCGACGCGGAAGTGAAGGCGGATGCCGGAGCGGAAGCGGACGCAGAGCGGTCGCGGTTGCGGGCTGAATTGAGTGTTAAGCGTTTTATAAGGGAAACTTTTTCATCTATATCATCTGATCCGAAGATCTGAAACGGAAGGTGCCGGTTACGAAGGAATTTTTGCGCAGGTACAAGATCGCGATCGCGATCGCGGGGGTGCTGATCCTCGCGGTTCTGATCGGCGCTGTCAGCTACAGCAGAGCCAGGCGCACGAACACGAATCTCAAGGAGCAGCTCGCGCTGGCGGAGGAGGAAAGCCGTCAGCTCGACTGGGAGATCGAGGATCTGGAGGAGGAGCTGCGGCCCGAGAATGAATCGCAGCTCAAGATGGATGAAGCTTTGGACAACGGATACGCGCCAAGGGACTATGAGCCCTATAACGTAGAACACTGATATTCGGAGGAGCAACAGTACATGGCGATCAATGTCGGCGATATCGTACAGGGTAAGGTCATCAGCATCAAGGAGTATGGCGCTTTCGTGCGGCTGGAAAGCGGCGAGAGCGGCATGGTACACATCTCCGAGGTCGCGAGCGTCTACGTCAAGGATATCAACACGTATCTGGAGAAGGATCAGGAGGTCCGCGTGAAGGTGATCTCCGTCAGCGAGGACGGAAAGATCGGCCTTTCCATCAAGCAGGCCATGCCGCCGGAGGAGGCGGCGCGGCAGCAGCAGGAGCGCGCGAAGCCCGAGGGCGGCTTCCAGAAGCCCCAGCGCCCCAGACGGCCGCAGGGACAGGTCTGGCAGGGGCAGGTCCACCACGAGGAGGGCCCGCAGACCTTCGAGGACATGATGGCGCGGTTCAAGAAAACCAGCGACGAGAAGCAGTCCGACCTCAAGCGCGCCACCGGCGACGGCAAGCGCGGCGCCAGACGGAAGAAATAAGCGAAACCGCCCGCGGGCGGTTTTTTTGTCGGATGATAGACGTTAGGCGTTAGACGTTAGACGATAGACGTTAGGCGACAGGCGAGAGACGGCAGGCGTTAGGCGAGAGGCGACAGG
>ONWP01000298.1 GCA_900321595.1 uncultured Eubacteriales bacterium | reverse complement strand
TTCGACCGCCTGAAGGCGGTGCATCTGAACGACTCGAAGTTCGGCCTCGCCAGTCACAAGGACCGGCATGAGAAGATCGGGCAGGGCGCGCTGGGGCTCGAGGCCATGGCGGCGTTCATGCGCCGGCCGGAGATCCGGGAACTGCCCATGGAGCTGGAAACGCCCAACGAGATCGACGGCTACCGGGACGAGATTGCCCTGCTGCGCGAGACGCTGGGGGAGACGCTGTGATCTGCGCGCTCTGCCCCCGGGCGTGCCGCGTCGACCGGGACGCCGCGCGCGGCTTCTGCGGCATGGGCGGCGAGGTCGTCGTGGCCAGAGCCGCTCCGCACTACTGGGAGGAGCCCTGCATCGCCGGGTACGGCGGCGCGGGGACCGTCTTTTTCAGCGGATGCAGCCTGCGGTGCGTCTACTGTCAGAATCAGGTCATCTCCGGCGGGCGCGTCGGCAGGCCGGTCACCGTGGATCGCCTGCGGCAGATCTACCGGGAGCTGATCGACGAGGGCGGCGTCCACAACATCGAGCTGGTCACAGGGACGCATTTCATCCCGCAGATCGCCGAAAGCCTCGACCCCCGGCCGGAGGTCCCCGTGGTCTGGAACTCGGGCGGATATGAGCTGCCGTCGTCGCTTCGCCTGCTGGCGGGGAAGGTGCAGGTCTATCTGCCGGATCTCAAATACATGGATCCGGCGCTCGCCGGGCGGTATTCCGCCGCGCCGGACTACCCGGAACGGGCGGTCGCCGCCATTCACGAGATGCTGCGGCAGGTGGGCGCGCCGGTCTTCGACGACGAGGGGCTTCTGGTCTCCGGCGTGCTGATCCGGCATCTGATCCTGCCCGGACAGCTTGACAATACCCTCGACGTGATCGACGCGGTGAGCGCCTTCCCGAAGGGCTCTGTGCTGTTCAGCCTGATGAGCCAGTACACGCCGCCGGCGGACGTTTCTCTGCCGGACGCGCTGAACCGGCGCGTCACGCGGGAGGAATACGAACGCGCGGTCGACTATATGTATTTGTGCGGGATCGAGGACGGCTACGTGCAGGATCTGTCCTCGGCACAGGCACAGTATACGCCGGATTTCGATCTGACCGGCGTAGACGGGAAGGAGGGACAGACGTCATGAGGATCCATATGCCGAAAAACGTCTCCATCCGGTACGCCTGCGCGCGGTCGCCCTTTGACGGCAAGCGGGTGCCCCTGCTGATCGCGTCGCCGAAGCGCGGCGCGGGGAAGGCGCCCGGCGTGCTCTGGATCCACGGCGGCGGATATCTGCTCGGCATGAAGGAGATGTTCTTCATCACCCGGGCGGCCGATCTTGCCGAACGGTACGGCGCTGTCGTCGTGTGCCCCGGGTACCGGCTCTCCTTTCAGAAGCCGTATCCCGCCGCGCTGCGAGACTGCTACGCGGCGCTCCTCTATTTAAAGGATAACGCGAAAACGCTCGGCGTGCGCGGCGATCAGCTCGTCGTCGGCGGCGAGAGCGCGGGCGGCGGCCTGACGGCGGCGGTCTGCATGGAGGCAAGAGACCGGGGCGACGTGCGCGTCGCGTTTCAGCTGCCGCTGTATCCCATGCTCGACGACCGGGACACCGAGACGAGCCGGGACAATCACGGCCGCGTCTGGAATACCGCGCGCAATCACCTCGGCTGGCGGCTGTACCTGCGCGGGGTCGACGCGATCACGCCCCGCGCCGCGCCGGCGCGGCAGACGGAATACGCGGATCTGCCGCCCTGCTATACCTTCGTCGGGGACGGCGAGCCGTTCCTCGCGGAGACGCTCGATTACGTCGAAAATCTGCAAAAGGCCGGCGTGCCGGCTGCGGTCAGGGTCTATCACACGGACTGCCACGCCTTTGATATGATGTACCCCGGACGCGCGCCCGCGCCGCGCGCGATGGAGGATCTGTACGCCTGGCTGGACACGGCGTTCGAAACGTACTTCGCGGAGAACGACGTGTGAGAGCGTTTCGCGCAAATGCGGAAGGCGGAATTCGGAATTGCGGGTCGCTGCGCTCCGATTGATAGATGGTTCTGCGGATGCGAAGCTCTATGATCGGAACGACCGCAGGCAGTGACCCGACCCGACCTCACAACATCCCGATCGGCAAAAAAAATTCTTGACAACCCGAAAAAGGTGTGTTATACTTGCCATACCTCTTTGAGGGCTGTTTTTATGTTGCGGATTTTTCGGATCCGCCGGGTCCTCAGGATGAGGGAGGCTCATATT
The DNA here is from genome assembly GCA_900321595.1 of uncultured Eubacteriales bacterium. GTDB lineage: Bacteria > Bacillota > Clostridia > Oscillospirales > Acutalibacteraceae > UBA1081. Next base: position 1,516 of record ONWP01000298.1, on the reverse strand, counting down.
TTTATGGAGGTGCCGTTATGAGAGTCAAAATTACTCTTGCCTGCACGGAGTGCAAGCAGCGCAACTACAACACGATGAAGAACAAGAAGAACACGCCCGACCGTCTCGAGATGAACAAGTACTGCAGATTCTGCAGAAAGCATACCGTTCACAGGGAGACGAAGTGATCCGCGTCCGGTTTTAACCGGTAAAATCGCAAGAAAGGTAGGATTCTTCAAGTGGCTGACGAGAAAAAGACAAACGACGCGCAGAAGACCCAGAAGCAGCTTGACAAGGAAGCGCTGAAGGCCAAGAAGGAGCGCATCAAGGCCAGCAAGCCCAAGAAGGAAGGCAATATCTTCCAGCGCATCTGGGCTTGGCTCAAGAAGTTCTGGAAGGACTTCAAGGGCACCTGCAAGAAGGTCGTCTGGCCCGACAGAAAGACCGTACTCAAGAACACCGGCGTCGTCATCCTGACAGTCCTGGTGGTCGGCATCGGCATCTGGATCGTGGACTTTGCCCTGACCCGCGGCGTCAACTGGACCCGCAGCGCCATCAGCAACCGCGAGGAGGCCAGCGAAGCGGCAGAGGAAGGCGTATCCGCAGCGGACGAGCTGAACGATCTGGTCGACGCAACGACAGCGCCCGCCGCCGAACCCGAGTCATCCAGCGTCGCGGCCTGATCCGCAGGGAGTTTCGATGGATAATCACAACGAAAGCGGCACGCCCGGCGCAAAGCGTCTCGAGTTTCTGCGGGTCGACTGGTTTCTGGTGCACACCTATTCCGGCTATGAAAAGAAGGTCGCGGACAACATCCGCAAGGTGACGTTCAACCAGAATATGCAGGAGAAGATCGCGGACGTGCTCGTCCCCATGGACACTGTCAAAGAGGTCAACGCCGAAGGCAAGTCCCGGGAAGTCGAGCGGATGCGTTTTCCCAGCTACGTGTTCGTGAAAATGGCCGTCTATTACGATCCGGAGGACGGCGAGGAAAAGGTCGATCCCCGCGCATGGTACGTCGTGCGCAACACCCGCGGTGTGACGGGCTTTGTCGGTCCTGACGGCAAGCCCAAGGCGCTCACCGAAAAAGAGGTGTACTCCATGGGAATCGAGAAAAAGGTCGTCGAGGTCAAGTTTCAGGTCGGCGACGAGGTCACCATCATCAGCGGCATCATGGCCGGCTCCACGGGTACGGTGGATTCCATCGACGTGGAGAACGAAGAGGCTGTCGTTCTGACGATGTTCGCGGGCAGACCCACGCCCACGGCCGTCGGACTCGACGAGATCGAGCTGATCCGGGAGACCTGATCATACGGTAATCGGCGGTTTTACCGCTTATTATGGGGTGGGCTGGCGCCTGTCCCGTGGGAGGATCGCCCGCGCGCGATCCGCCATTTACCACATTTTTTTGGAGGTGCAATATGGCACAGAAAGTAGTAGGCTACATCAAGCTTCAGATCCCTGCCGGCAAAGCGACGCCGGCGCCCCCCGTAGGTCCCGCGCTCGGCCAGCACGGCGTGAACATCATGCAGTTCAC
>ONWP01000327.1 GCA_900321595.1 uncultured Eubacteriales bacterium | reverse complement strand
TGCGAATCTATCGCAATATCCGCCCGGTATACCCTGTGCGGCGCACAGCAGCCGTCAGGCACCGGATTTGCCGCAAGGATCAACAGAAAACTGACCATTCGCAGCTGATCTGTCTGATACTTTTTATTGTCCTGCGGCACCATATCAAAGACAAAATACTTCAGTTTATCGTGAAACAGGTTGAATTCCGAGAAGTGGGAGTAGTTCAGTTCATCCGGATCCGTCCAGTTTACACCCTGAATATACCGATCATAGTCGAAGCAGCGCGGAGCCACGCAGACCACATCTGTCGGCAAGGTATCCTTAAACTCGAAATCTGTCCAAATCTGTTTCAAAAGGTCTCTTCGGTATGTGCTTTCGACCAGACTCTCGTTGTATTCCGGATCGGTATAAGTCGGATCCCCCATACCTAAAAGACGCTGCACGGACGTGATATCTTCCGCTGAAACGATCTCCAGGATCGCGCCGGCGTCCGACCGGCCAACAGCGTCAATCAGCGCATCAACGCTTTCCGGGCCGATCAGGCGGCCGAGCTCCTCATACTGATATTGCCGCAGCCGCTGAACGGTCTCCTTACGATTGAGCTCCTGGAGCTGCCGCTCCAGCATATAGGCATATAATGGTTTTTCTCCGGACAATAACGCTTGATACACGTCAGCGTCCTCGATGACATACTGAAAAGCGGGAATGCCGCAAAGACCCGTCGTTAAACGGGTCAACGGTTCCTTTGCGGCTGCGTCGTAAGCAGCCAGCCGCTGCTCCTGACGCTGCCGGAGCTGCTCCCACGGCGCCTTCCGGCGCGGGAGCTTAACCTGATCGACGTACTGTGTTTTGTCGAAAGGGTTGACCTGTGACAGGCGGTCCTCATCAACGATAACCGCCCGCCACTGGGTCTGATGTTTCACGATGTCGTAGATATCGGGAAGCATGTCCATCAAGTTCGAGCCTTCGCGATTCCACTCGCAGAAAACGATTTCTTCGCGCATCAATGGTTTCACGAACACATGCAGTCGTTCGTAAAGATCTATGAATTGTTTTTCCGCGATCACGACCGTCAACACGACGTTTCCTCCTCGATACTACGTAATTTACCTTTTATTCTGCCGCTGCAGCCGCGTCGATCCTGGCAGCCGTCTCGTTCATATATGCCCGCATGGCCTCCACTTTATCTTCAAAGTTGAACGTGCCAAGCTGCTTGATTCGATTACTGACCTTCCGGAACACCATATTCAGAACCTGGCTGTCCAGCAGCGCCGTATTTTTGCGGAGTGATTCAAACTTGGCATAATTGTCGATCAGCAGCCTGAACTGATGCTCCAGACGACTTGTCTGAATCGCGGGACGGTCCACTTCCTGCTCGTACCGGTCCACTTCTTCGGCGACCACGTTGATGACACTGTCGATCATGATCGACAGCTCGTTGCCATCCAGCTTCGCGCGAGGCAGTGAGTTGTAATAGCACAGCGGGATCTCGAACATACTGGTCGCACCATCATGACCGTCGCCGACCTTAAACGTCATGGCGTCCTTGAAGAATGCGGTCTCGGAATAGCGGCGATTGTACTCCACGTCGAAGCGATTCCGGTCATTTGCCATCTTGTAGATCGCCGCAACGGAAGCGCGGTCGCGGTAGAGCGCGTCCAGCACCTCATAGAATTCGTCACACTCGGTGTTGTTGGACACGACCAGCGGCGTCCTGTCGCCTTCTGTATCCTCAAGCGCGTAAATCCGCTTCTTGGCGTCGAAGCGTGAGGACGGGAACGTCTTCACCATGCTGTGAACGACTGCGTATACCAGCGCGGAATGGATCTTAACCATCTCAAGATAGTGATCATCCATGGAAATCTCGGGCATCTCCGTCAGAGAATCCCAACGCTTGTCGATATGCAGCGAAATCGTCGCGCTCTTCGTCGAATCCGGGCCGAGCGTCTTGATGTAATCGTGATAGGCAGTATAGTAAATGCCCGCGCCCTCACTGTAGCCGGCCTCTCCGGTCTCCTGTTCCGGCGCCCTGAAGCGTGCCAGACGATCCGGCGTCACGTTGTACAACGCATTAAAGAAGCGGAGGTCGTAACGGGAGACCGTATCAGACGCGACAGACTGAAGCCCCATGGCTTCCAGACGCATTTTCACGTCAAGGTCTTTCATGGAAAGCAGCTCGTTGCTGAATGCGCCGACCGAGATATCTCTGGCTTCGGCAAAGGAGGAGAAACCGATACCGGAGGCCGCCAGACGCTGCCCGAACTCGATCCGCTGCTTCAGATACGCCAACCGTTCCGGTTCTTTTACAACAGGAATGACCGGCTCCTCATCAGGCGCAAGTCCTTCGTTGGCATCAAAGAAAGCCTTCATCGTACACTCGGCATAGATCGCGCGGATGATGTTCAGATTGATAAACTCATCGCAGTCGTCACGGATCGTGCGGCGGAAGTA
>ONWP01000324.1 GCA_900321595.1 uncultured Eubacteriales bacterium | reverse complement strand
GCGTGTGAAATCGTGCCCGTCACCGAGGCGCACGGCCGCGTACTTGCCCGGGCCGCTTACGCGCGGATCTGTTCGCCCCACTACAACGCGTCCGCCATGGACGGCGTCGCCGTTCAGGCAAAGGACACCTACGGCGCGTCGGAGCAGACGCCTGTGCGCCTGTCGCCGGAGCTGTACACGGTCGTGGATACCGGCGATCCCCTGCCCGACGGCTGCGACGCGGTCATCATGGTGGAGGATCTGATCGACGCCGGACCGGAGCAGTACGATATCCTCGCCGCGGTGCATCCCTGGCAGAACGTGCGTCAGGTCGGCGAGGACCTATGCATGGGCGACATGATCGCGCCGTCCGGCGCGGTGCTGACGCCCGCCCTGTGCGGCGCGCTTCTGGCCGGCGGCGTCACGCGCGCGCCGGTGCGCAGGCGGCCGCTGTTCGGGATCATCCCCACGGGCGACGAGATCGTCCCCCCGACGGAGAACCCGAAGAAGGGCGAGATCATCGAATTCAACGCGACCGTTTTCCGGGGCATGCTGGCCGCCTGGGACGCGGACGCGAAGATCTACCCCATCGTCCCCGACGATCAGACGCGCATCCGCGCCTGCGTCGAACAGGCGCTTGATGAATGCGACGCGGTGCTGGTCAGCGCCGGCTCGAGCGCCGGGCGGGACGATTACACGAGCAGCATCATCGCGTCGCTGGGCGAGGTACTCGTCCACGGCGTCGCGATCAAGCCCGGCAAGCCCGTCGTCCTCGGCGTCGCGCGGGGCAAGCCCGTCGTGGGACTGCCCGGCTATCCGGTCTCCGCCATCGTCGTCATGGATGAGCTCGTCCGGGATCTGGCGTACCTGTTCGCGGGCAGACCCGTCCCGCGGCGGGAGACGATCGAAGCCGTGCTCGGCGCGCGGGTCGTCTCCTCGCTCAAATACCGGGAATTTGTCCGCGTCAGCCTCGGCAGGCTCGGCGACCGGCTGATCGCCAGTCCGCTCAACCGCGGCGCGGGCGTCATCACGAGCTTTACGAAGGCCGACGGCGTACTGGTCGTCGATCAGGACTGCGAGGGACTTGAGGCCGGCGCGCGCGTCACGGTGCGGCTGCTGAGCGCGCCCGATCAGATCGAAAACACGCTGGTCGTCACCGGCAGTCACGATCCGCTTATCGACGAGGTGCGGGATCTGCTGGCGCGTTCCGGCGCGCCGTTTCGCGTAGCCAGCACCCACGTCGGCTCCATGGGCGCCATCCGCGCGGTCTCGCAGGGGCTCGCGCACATGGGCGGCATCCACCTGCTCGATCCGCAGACCGGCGAATACAACGTCTCCTATATCCGCAAATATTTCCCCGACGGGAACGCGCGCGCCGTGCGCGGCGTGGGACGCGTACAGGGCCTGATGGTGGCGAAGGGCAATCCGCTGAACATCCGGGACTTCCCCGACGCCGCGCGGCACCGCTACGTCAACCGGCAGCGCGGCGCGGGCACGCGGATCCTCTGCGACCACCTCATCGACCGGTACGGACTCGATCCGGCTGAGATCGACGGCTACGCCAACGAGGAATGCACCCACACGGCTGTGGCGGCGCTCATAGCCGCCGGCAACGCGGACGCGGGACTCGGCATCTGGTCCGCGGCAAAGATGTACGATCTGGACTTCATCCCGGTCTGCACCGAAACGTATGAATTCCTCGTCGATGAACGATACCTTGACGACCCGATGGTCAAAGCGTTTCTGGAAACGCTGCACTCAGACGCATGCCGCGCCCGGCTGGAGGCCATGGGCGGCTACATTCCGGAGGATTGAGCCATGCTGACGCACATCAACAAACAGGGCGAGGCCGTCATGGTCGACGTCGGCGGCAAAGCCGTCACCGTCCGCGAGGCGAGAGCCGCGGCGACCATTCGGATGCGGCCGGAGACGCGGGAGGCGATCCTGCGCGCCGATCTGAAGAAAGGCGACGCACTGGCGACCGCGCGCATTGCCGGGATCCAGGCGGCCAAGCGCACATGGGAGCTGATCCCCCTGTGTCACAATATTCCGCTGGACAGCGTGACCGTGGAATTTGAGCCGGTCGGGGACGACCGCATCGTCGTCACGGCAAACACGCGCTGCAGCTGGCGCACCGGCGTGGAGATGGAGGCGCTGACGGCGGCGTCCGTCGCGGCGCTGACGATCTACGATATGTGCAAGGCCATCGACCGGGGCATGACCGTCGAGCAGATCCGTCTTCTGGACAAGACAGGCGGAAAATCGGATTACCATGCGTGACACGTTCGGCCGGGAGATCCGGTACCTGCGGCTGTCGATCACCACGCGGTGCAATCTGGACTGCGTCTACTGCGGCAAAGCCGCCTGCGAAAAGCGCGCCACAGAGCTGTCCCCCGACGAGCTGGGGCGGATCGCCCGCGCCTTCGCCGCCTGCGGGATCGAGCGCGTGCGCATCACCGGCGGCGAGCCTCTGGTGCGCGCGGACGTTTGCGAGATCGTGCGCATCGTCAGACAGAACGGCGATTTCAGCCGCGTTTCCCTGACGACAAACGGCGTTCTGCTGGCCGACTGCGCCGAAAAACTCGCGCAGGCGGGTCTCACGGACGTCAACGTCAGTCTGGACAGCACGGATCATCACGTTTACCGAAAGCTGACCGGCTCGGACGCCCTGCGCCGCGTGCTCGGCGGCATCGACAGCGCCCGGGACGCGGGGCTGTCCCCGATCAAGATCAACGCCGTCCTCATGCGCGGCGTCAACGACGACGGCGCCGAAGCGCTCGTCGACCTCGCGAGACGCGAGCCCATCGACGTCCGGTTTATCGAGCTGATGCCGTTCGCGGATCCTGCCGAAACCGCGCGTCTGCGCGTGACGGGCGAAGAGCTTCTGTCGCGGTTCCCGTTCCTCGAACCCGTCGGCGCGCTGGAGGGCACCGCCCGCTATTACAAGGCGCCGGGATTTGCCGGCCGCGTCGGGCTCATCAGCCCGGTGACGCGCAAATTCTGCGCGGACTGCGACCGCATCCGCGTCCTTTCCGACGGCTGCGTCAAGCCGTGCCTCGGCTTCGACGAGACGTTCGATTTAAAACCCTGGCTGTCCGATCCGGCGGCGCTCGAACAGGCCGCGCGGGAGGCGATCCTGCGCAAACCGGCGGGACACGATTTCACGGCGCACGCGCCGCGGCCGGGACTCAACAACACAGGAGGATAAACCATGGCGACAATACTGGCGATCAATATCAGTGAAAAGAAGGGAACGCCGAAGACCTCGATCCCGGTGGGAACGCTGATCGCGGATTTCGGCTTTGAGGGCGACGCGCACGCGGGCAAATGGCACCGGCAGGTCAGTCTGCTGGCGCGCGAAAGCATCGAAAAAGCCGCCGGGATGCGCACTGACGGCCTGTGCCACGGCGTATTCGCGGAGAACCTCACCACCGAGGGGATCGAGCTGCACACACTGCCGGTCGGGACGCGCCTCGCCGTAGGCGACGAGGCTGTGCTCGAGATCACCCAGATCGGCAAGGAATGTCACGCCGAATGCGCCATCAGCCGGCTTGTCGGCCAGTGCGTGATGCCGCGCGAGGGCGTCTTCGCCCGCGTCGTCAAAGGCGGCAGCGTTAAGCCCGGCGACCGCATCGAAGTGCTCCCGGCGTAAACCGCGAAAAAGCAGACGCCCGCACAGCAAAAGGGGCTCCCGTTTTCACGGAAGCCGCTTTTATTATGTCTGATTTGCTTTTGCGCCTGCCTGATTCAGATCGAGGCTTCAAGCTTCGCGGAGAATCGAAGGATCAGCCTTGCTTCCGCCGCGGTGAGCTTGCCGTCGCCGTTCAGGTCGCAGTTCGCGAACGCCTGACCGGTCAGCGTTTCGAGCCGCGCGCTTGCCCGCAGGACGAGCCGCGCGTCTCTTGCCGTGACCTGTCCGTCGCCGTCCGCGTCGCCGCGCAGCGTGCTGACCGTTCCGGGCTGCTGACCGGGCGTGCCGGGCTCGCCGGGGATCTCCGGCGGCTGCTGGCCGGGTGTGCCGGGCTGCTGGCCGGGTGTGCCGGGCTGTTCACCGGGCGTACCGGGCTGACCGCCGGGGTTCCCGCCGCCCTGCGCGCTGCCGGCTGTCGCCGTCGCCGCGGCCGCTGTCCCGTTAAAGAGCTGATAGGAGGCGCCGCTCGTCAGATTCGGGCTCGCGAACACCACGTAGCTCGCGTTTCGCGCAGCCTTCGCGCTGTAAAGCGTGTTCCCTGCGGAATCCAGGATCGAGATCGCGCTGACCGCCGTCACGAGGTTCGACGCGTTCGCGCCCATGCCGCCGAAGCCGCCTCTGCCGCCCATGCCGGCGGTGCCGCCGAACGCGACGTATGTGCCGCTGAAGCTCTGCCGCATCGCCGCGTGACCGACCGCCAGCACCGTCGCGCCGCTGAACGTACAGCCGAATTCGGTGTCGATCGGGTCGCCGTCGCCCTGGCTCGGCGCGTAAACCTCGAGCGTGCCGCCCGCGAGGCTGACGCTGCCGTTGGAGTCAATGCCGTCGCCGTTCGTGACGTTCACGTATACGGAGCCGCCGTACTGGTTATAGGCGAAGTCCGCGCTGCGCTCGGCGATGTCGCCGTTGGCGGCGTTGATCCCGTCGTCCGTCGCGCTGACCTTCACAGTCCCGCTGTACACGTTGACGACAGAGCCCTCAATGCCCTCGGCGGACTTCGTCACGTCGATCACAGGGCCGTCCGTTCCGGTCTCGCCGATGTTCAGCGTGTAGTCGCACTTGATCCCGTCGTCATTGGCGGAAACCGTAATGTTGCCGGAGAGAATATTGAGCGCCTTCTCCGATTTGATCGCGTCGCCGTCATAGGCGCTCGGATCTTCGGGATCCTTATAGCTGTGTTTGATCGTGACGTTGAGGGTCACGTCCCTGATCGTCAGCGAAGCCGTCGAAAGCAGCGCGTCGGTGTAATTGCCGTCCGCGTCCTCTTCGTAAAGATCCGCGCCGCCCTTGACGCCGTTTTTGCCGCAGGCGTTTACGTTGATCGTGCCCG
>ONWP01000321.1 GCA_900321595.1 uncultured Eubacteriales bacterium | reverse complement strand
CCGATATGGCCGTCGGCGCGTCCGGAGATCCCGCAGTTGTGAAGATTCCTGCAGGTGTTCGCCTTGACAAGGCCGCTCTGACGGAAGTTCACCCCGTCGAAGGACTCCCAAACGGCGATATAGCTGTCCGGCGAGAAGCGCTTAGACGTGAACACGGCGAGGAAGCGTCCGTACTCGTCGAGGTACTTCACGTCCGCCGAATCGGCGCCGCCCGGCTTGTTCGGGATCACGTCGCCCATGTACTCAAGCGTGGCGGGCCAGTTCTCGTCCGTCGCGTCCGCGATCGCGAGGCGCGTCGCCGGCGCCGAGGTGTTCCAGCTGTAGTAAATGTAGAGCTTGTCGCCCATCAGCACGAAGGACGGCTCCCCCGCGCCCCATTGATCCGGGTTGTCCGTGTACTCGATCAGCGGCTGCGGTTCGACGCCCCAGCCGGAGCCGGTCCACTTTTCAAACGGGCCGTCGGGCGATTTGCTGCGGGCGACGCAGATATCGTTGTCCACGCCCCGGACGTCGAGTGTCGTCGTGTAGCCGACATAGTAGTAGCCGCCGAATTTGATCACGCCGGGATCGCAGGTCGAATAGTTGTCGTGGCTGCCCGCGGTCGGCTTGACCGGCAGCGACTCCGCGCTGCTGCGTCTGCCGCCGTCGTACAGACGGGAATAGCTGACCATGTCCCAGATGTCGCCCGGCGCGTTGCACGCGCTCCAGACGTCCAGGCTGCCGTCGGTGTTGAGGATCATCGACGGCCCGTAGCGGTAGCCGCCTCCCCCCTTCACGGTCGTGAAGATATCGATCCCCGTGTCGACAGCCTCGATCTGCACATATTTCGCCGGATCGCCGGCTTCGACCGGCTGCGACGGCGCGAAGTCTCCCCCGCCGACCGCGGGAGAAAAGACCGTGATGATCGGATACAGCCAGATGAACAGGGTCTTCAGTACCTGCATAAATGTCGATGTCATGGTACGGCGCCTCCTTCAGGTTCGTTATTGTTTCGACAAGCCCGCTCTCGAAATGCTATTACGAAATATATTGTATCACATTCGGATCGGAAAATGCAATCACGAATTGTCGCTTTCGGCGCGCTTGACGCGGGAAAGCGCCTTCCCGCTTGCTTTATCGCCGGGAATATGGTATCATTTCGCATATCGGAACAATGAGACGCGATCCGAGGGCCGGGCTTTCGGAGAAAGGAACCTATGGATACAGAGATCAAAGCGCTTCTTGAGAACGTAAAAAACGGCGTCGTTTCGGTGGACGACGCGCTCCTGCGGCTGAAGACGGAGCCCTTCGACGATCTCGGCTTCGCGAAGGTCGATCTTCACCGAAAGATCCGGCAGGGCGCGGCCGAGGTGATTTACGGCGAACGAAAAACGCCGCAGCAGATCGGCGGCATCGTCCGATCCATGCTCGATCACGGACAGGACCGGATCCTGATCACAAGGCTTTCCCCCGAAAAAGCGGAAGCGCTGGGCGCGGACTTCCCCGTCGCGTACCGGAGCGAAGCGCGGATCGCCACGCTCGGCGAACCGCCGACAAGCAGCGGGATCGGCAGGATCGTCATCGCCACGGGCGGGACGAGCGATATCCCGGTCGCCGAGGAGGCGGCTGTGACAGCGGCGTTTTTCGGCAACGACGTGACGCGCCTCTATGACGTCGGCGTAGCCGGACTGCACCGGCTGCTTTCGCATACGGACGAGATCATGCGCGCCTCTGTCATCATCGCCGTCGCCGGCATGGAGGGCGCGCTCGCGAGCATCATCGGCGGGCTCGCGGACTGTCCGGTCATCGCGGTCCCGACCTCGGTCGGATACGGCGCGTCCTTCGGCGGCGTGGCCGCGCTTCTGTCCATGCTCAATTCCTGCGCGTCCGGCGTTTCGGTCGTCAATATCGACAACGGGTTCGGCGCGGGCTATCGCGCGAGCATGATCAATCACATGGAGGTCAGGAAATGAAGATTCTGTATCTCGAGCTCGGCATGGGCGCGGCGGGCGATATGCTCTCGGCGGCGCTGACGGAGCTCCTGCCGGAGCCCGGCGCGTTCATCGAAAAGCTGAACGCCGTCGGCGTCCCCGGCGTTCGATTTGTAAAGGAGCGCAGCGTAAAATGCGGGATCACCGGAACGCATATGCGCGTTCTCGTCAATGACGCGGAGGAGCGTTCGCACGACCACGCGCATCCGCACGACCACGCGAACGCCTGTCTCCCGTCGGCGCACGGCGAACATCATCACGGCAGTATGGATGAGATCCGGCACATCGTGTACGATCATCTTCAGCTCTCAGACAAGATCAAAAAGGAGATCATGGACGTATACGCGCTGCTCGCCGACGCGGAAAGCCGCGTCCACGGCGTCCCCGTTACGGATATCCATTTCCACGAGGTCGGGACGATGGACGCGCTCGCGGATATCACGGCGGTCTGTATGCTGATCGACGCGCTCGCTCCGGACAGGATCGTCGCCTCGCCCGTTCACGTCGGCGCGGGACACGTGCGGTGCGCCCACGGGATCCTGCCCGTTCCGGCTCCGGCGACCGCGGAGCTGCTCCGGGGCATTCCCTCCTACGGCGGCAGCGTCACGGGCGAGCTCTGCACCCCGACGGGCGCGGCGCTCCTCAAATACTTCGTGACCGCCTTCGGCGACATGCCGGTCATGGCCGTCGAACGCATCGGCTACGGGATGGGCAAAAAGGATTTTGAGACGGCGAACTGCGTCCGCGCCATGCTCGGCGAACAGGAGACGCGGACGCAGGCGCTCATCGAGCTCTCCTTCAATGTGGATGACATGACAGCCGAAGAGATCGGCTTCGCCACGGAAAAGCTTTTCGAATGCGGCGCGAACGAGGTCTTCACCGTCCCGGTCGGGATGAAAAAGAACCGTCCGGGAACGCTTGTCTGCGTGCTGTGCGAACGGGACCGCCGGCAAAAGCTCGTCGAAGCCGCGTTCCGGCACACCACGACGCTCGGCATCCGGGAAAACGAGCTGAACCGCTACTGGCTCGAACGGAGGATCGAGACGGTCGACTCCGCCTTCGGACCGGTCCGGCGCAAGGTGTCATACGGCTGCCGCGTCGAAAAAACGAAGCTCGAGTACGACGACCTGGCCAGGATCGCGCGGGAAAACGACCTTCCGCTGCGCGAGGTGCGCAGGATCATCGAGCGCGAAACGTGACGATGGACGAACTGCACAGAAAACAGGACCGCCTGCGGACGATCCTGCGCGATATGGGCTGCGCCGCCGTCGCCTTTTCCGCCGGCGTGGATTCGACTTTTCTGTTAAAGACGGCGCACGACGTTCTCGGCGACCGCGTGATCGCCGTGACCGCGGTCACGGGGACGTTCCCGGCGCGGGAGACGCGGGAGGCCGCGGCGTTCTGCGAGGCGGAGGGCGTCCGGTCTGTCATGCTCAGCGTGGACGTCTTTTCCGTCGAGGGCTT
>ONWP01000316.1 GCA_900321595.1 uncultured Eubacteriales bacterium | reverse complement strand
GCATAACTTCACCGGAGGAGACTGCAAACATTACGCGACGTGCAGCTACTGCGGGGAAAGCTCTGGTCAACTCGGGGATCATAAATGGAGTTCCTGGGATCAGGCAACCGGCTGGGCAGGTTCTTGGGCTTCAGAAATGCGGACTTGTTCTGTGTGTGGAGAAATCGAACGGAGGGGGCATACCTTTGATTATTCCCAACCGTATCCGGTTACTGGCTACGGTCACGGTTATCGTTGCAAAACATGTTCCGGTGGGGGATATGCCAGTATAGAGCCGCACTCGTTTGATTCAACAGGAAAGTGTACGGTCTGCGGGTACGTTAGGACTGCAGAAGATGAAGCGTACTGAAATAGTTTGCAAGGACATATGTTTTCATCGAAGCTGGAGCCATCGTTCCCGACAGTGAAGGGCAGTTCGACGGCTGCGCACGAACACAAGTTTGCCGGCGGCGACTGCAAGCATAACGCGACGTGCAGCATTTGCTTGGCGAAAAATCGAGAAACGGCCGGCTTCCCGCGGGAGGCCGGCTCTTTTGTTTGCGGATATGAAAAGACAGAAAAAGTCAATGTGTTTATTGTAAATGCGGCGCAGCTTAGCGTATTTGAACCGGATAATCGACAATTATGCCGTTTGTGATCCAAAAATAACAGAAAACTGCTGCTTTTGTTCAAAGAAAATTCACAAAATAATTAGCACTTAACTATTGACAGTGCTAATTTCTGTGCTATAATAAGGGTGAACGAAGGGGAAAGAGAGATCGGGAGACGATCCGGAAGCCCCGGCGTTCAGGTGACATAGCAAAATAATAACGAGGAGGTATGACTTATGTTGCCGAGTATTTTTGGAGAGAATCTGTTTGATGACTGGTTTGGGTTCCCTGCATTCCCGGAGCTGCGTGACGTGGACCGCAAGCTGTACGGCCGTCATGCGTCCCGTGAGATGAAGACCGACGTGCGCGAGCACGACGACGGGTACGAGCTGGATATCGACCTGCCGGGCTTCGACAAGGACGAGATCCGCGTGGAGCTGGAGAACGGCTACCTGTCCGTCAGTGCCAGCAAGGGCCTTGACAAGGAGCACAAGGACAAGAAGGGCCGCGTGATCCGGCAGGAGCGCTACGCCGGCGCGATGCAGCGTTCGTTCTACGTGGGCGACGCCGTGACCGAGGAGGACGTGACTGCGAAGTACGAAAACGGCGTGCTGCGGCTGTCGATCCCCAAGAAGGACGTGAAAAAGCTGCCCGAGAAGCACACCATCCAGATCGGCGAATGACCCCGGGCGCCTCGCCGCGGGGCGGGGTCGGGAAAATAAAAAGGGTCGCTTCCCGCGGGGAGCGATCCTTTCTCATTGCGATCGTCTTCAGAAGCCCAGACTGTCGTTGACCAGGATCACGTGGATGCGATCCTTGTGGCGGGAGAAGCGCGTGATGAGGAACTGGCAGCAGATCGTGTCCGGGCTCTTGCAGTTCATGCAGGCGCCCGTTTTCGTGCAGGGCGTATCCAGGCCGAAGCGCTGGGCGTTGACGGGCGCGGCGACGTTCCGGGCGCGCTTCATGGCGCTGTCGACGTCGGGGCAGACCTTGTTCATGCCGACGACGCAGATCACCTTGCGCGGCCCCTGCGCGATGGCGCTGACGCGGTTCGCGTTGCCGTCGATGTTGATCATCACGCCGTCCTCGGTGATCGCGTTCGCGCTCGTCAGAAAGACGTCCGCGTCGTAGGCCTTGAGCATGGCGGCGCGCTTGTCGTCATAGGCGTCGCGGTCGATGAAGTCGTAATCGCCGCTTTTGAGCGCGTCGACGAGGCCGATCTCGTGGGCGCTCATGGCGCCGCCCATGGAGACGCTCGCGCCCTTCGGGATCAGCTCCAGCGCGATGCGCAGAGCCTCCTCCCGGTCCGCGGCGCAGTATCCGGTCATATTCCGGCTCGCGAGGCCCTTGACGACCTTTCCGGCGAGCAGCGCATTGCGTTTTTTGATCATTTCGTTCATGGGACGCCTCCGTGTTTTTTTCTATATTTTAACAGAGCGTCGTCCGAAAAACAAGCCGTTATTTCGTCCCCGGACGGGATATTTCCGCTTGAATCGGACGGCGTTCTGTGCTATTCTGAGAGCGGAACTGCTGATGAAAGGACGGGAACAGTATGGACGCATCGATCGAACGGCTGCGCGAGATCATCGACGGCTCGGACGATATCGTATTCTTCGGGGGCGCCGGGGTCTCCACAGAGAGCGGGATCCCGGATTTCCGCAGCACGGACGGGCTTTACAACCAGCACGATGTGCGCTTTGACGGGTACAGCCCGGAGTATCTGCTCTCTCACTCGTGTCTCATGCGCGAGCCGGAGGTCTTCTACGAATTCTACCGGCAGAAGCTGGACACGCGTACGGTGAAGCCCAACGCGGCGCATTACTACCTCGCGAAGTTAGAGCGGGCGGGGAAGCTGCGCGCCGTCGTGACGCAGAACATCGACTCGCTGCACCAGCGCGCCGGGTCGCGGCGCGTGTACGAGATCCACGGCACCACCGCCCGGAACTACTGCGCGAAGTGCGGCAAAGAATACGACGCGGATTATATCTTCCGGTCGAAGGCCGCCGTGCCCCGGTGCGACTGCGGCGGGCTCATCCGCCCGGACGTGACGCTGTACGAGGAGTCTCTGCCCTATGAGGCCGTGGAGAAGGCCACTGAGGCGATCCGCGGCGCCGACACGCTCATCATCGGCGGCACCAGCCTGCGCGTGTACCCGGCGGCAAGCTATATCCACTACTTCCGCGGGGCGCATCTGGTCGTCGTCAACCGGGAGCATCTGGACGTGCCGCTGCGCCCGGAGCGGGATCTGGAGATCAACGCGCCGATCGGGCAGGTGTTTTCACAGCTCGACGCGGACTGAGACGCCTTGCAATCTCGTTCGAAGCGTAGTATAATGTCATGGAAATCTGAATCAACGGAACGGAGCGATCATATGAAAAAATATTCATCCGTCATCATCGGCCACGTCTCCGTGGACGAAAACGTCGATTATCAGGGCAACGGCGTGACTATACCCGGCGGCGCGGTGCTGTATTCGAGCGCGAGCGCCTGGGCGCTTGGCCACAACGTGCTGGCCGTCACGCGCTTCAACGCGGCGGAAACGAACCGGCTGGAGGCCTTCACGATCCCGCGGGAAAACATCCGGCTCATCGACAGCCCGTCCTCCACGACAATGTACAACCGGTATCTGACCGCCGACAAGGAGCGGCGCATCTGCGTCTGCCGCAGCGCCGGCACGCCCTTCACCGCCGACGACGTGCAGGACTACGACGCGGAGATCTATCATTTCGCGGGGCTCATCTACGGCGACTTCAACAACGACATGATCCGCAAGGCCGCTTCTTACGGCAAGGTGGCCGTGGACGTGCAGACCTGCCTGCGTCACGCCGATATGAACGACGGTGGCAATATGTTCTTCACCGACTGGGCGGACAAGCTGGAGATGCTGCCGCTGATCGACTTCTTAAAGACCGACGCGGCCGAGGCCGAGATCATGACCGGCACCGACGACCGCGTAAAGGCCGCCGAGATGCTGTACGGCTGGGGCGCGAAGGAGATCCTCATCACCCACAATACCGAGGTGCTCGCCTACGACGGCGATCAGGTTTACACCTGCCCCATCCGCGCCAGGAACCTGTCCGGGCGCACCGGCCGGGGCGACACGACCTTCGCGGCGTACATCAACGAGCGCACCCGCGAGGACGTGAAAACGTCCCTCCTGTGGGCGACGGCGACCGTGTCTCTCAAGATGGAGACGCCGGGTCCGCTGCGCGGCACCAGGAAGGACGTGGAGGACTATATCAGGGCGTTTTATCCGGAATTCGTCTGATCGGCGAGATCCGACAGCGCGACGTGGGTGAACGCGCCGTCCGCCGTGCTGTAATACGCGATATCCGCAAGGGACTGTGTGAAGGTGTCGTACACCGCGATGCACAGTCCTTTTTGTTCGTTTGAAACGGCTGTGCCGTCAAAGTACATCGTCGTGCGCAGATCTTCGTCCGCTTCGCTGCCGGTGACCTTGACGTACAGGTCATGCCGCCCGGGCAGAGCGCGTTCCAGGAATGCGTTTTTGACCCGGGGATCGAGCGTCGTGAGCCGGCCGTCTTCGACCGCCCACGCGCCGCAGAGCGTCTGCCAGTACTTGTACTTTACGCCGAAGGTCTCGAGATACGCGTCGACGGCCTTCTGCGCCGCGCTGTCGTTCCCGGGCGACGTAAAGTCGTTCACCGTCATCATGATCACGTAGCGGTCCTGCGCCACGGCGCTGCGGTAGGCGGCGGGATCGGCCTCTTCGGTGAGCCTGTGGTTCGCGAGCTCCGCGCGGTAGACGGCAGCGTCGTCCTCCCACGAGCTGTAGGCGTCGTTCCCGCGGCGGTCCGGCACGCCGTACTGCTCGCGCAGCAGCTTGCCCAGAAACCGCGTCAGCTTCGTGCTGCCCAGATAGTTCAGGTGGCTCGTGTCGGCGAAATCCGTCAGGCTGTCAAGGTTCAGCAGCCCCCGTTCCGTCTCGACGAAGTTGTAGAACGGCACGTTTTTGATTTCGCACAGCTCCTTTACGCAGCGCAGCGTCCGCACGTTGCCGTTGTCGGCGTCGTAGGGGATCGCGACGCAGATCAGCGGGATCTGCTTTTCCCGCGCCAGATCGACGATCTTCCCGAAGTATTCCTCATTTTTTTCCGTCACGGGCGAGATGCCCTCGACACCGGCGTAGTCCGACAGCTCCATCGGCTTCGTCTTGAAGTAGCAGTAGAAGCCCTTGTGATGCGCGTAGACGTTCGGATTGCCCTGCAGGGGCGCGAAGTCGGCGTAGCTCAGATCGTTGTAGCGCGCGTGGCTCTGCAGGAACTCGAACAGGAACTGCTTTCCGTACTTTTCCGGGTCGAAGCTCGCCCTGATCGCGTCGACCTTCGTCCGGGACCACTTCATGCCGTAGGTGGTCTTGATCCCCACGGCGGTGGTGGGGTACTCGCTCTGATAGCACATGCCGAACGTGTCCAGCACGATCGCCTTCGGCGTCTGGGTCTTCAGCGCCTCCTCAAGGTAGTAATAGGTGCCGGCAATATGCTGCGCCGCGGTGCACAGATCGTATCCCGCGATGCCGAATTCATCCCAGAGCACAGCGGTGTTGACGCCCTGAAAGGCGTGGCTGGTGCCGAGCGTCAGCACGTCCACGGTGTTCGGCGTCTGGTCGTAGAAGGACGCCATCTTCCGGATGCTGTCCGTGTTCTTGAAGCGGAGGATCTGCCCGCAGCCGAGCATGAGCAGGGCAAAGACGAGCAATGTCGCCGCGGCCCGTATGATGCGTTTGCGTTTCATGTGCGGCCCTCCTCAGAACTGGAAATAGATGAACTGCTGCGCGTCGAAGCTGTAGCCGTACGCGCCGAAGATGAGGATCACGGCCGCCAGCGCGATCATGATGACCGGCCTGACGAGGACGTTCTGCCCGTCCGCGAGGTTCTCAAAGCGGAGATTCCTGCGTCTGCGCAGGCCGTCCACGAGCAGGAGCAGCCCGATGCAGAGCAGCAGGATATTCATCTCCTGCCGGGCGAGCCCCAGCTCATAGATCGCGCCGCTGGTCAGGCTCCAGGGATCCGGCAGCGTGAAGATGCGCCGGATGATCGTAAACGCCTGCGCGATGGAATCGCTGCGGAAGAAGACCCACGCGAAATTCACCAGCGCGAACGTGACGGCCGCTTTGCCCAGCTTCCAGCTGAACGTGTTCGTGCGGATGCGCAGCTTCCGCTCGCAGGCGCGTTTCGCGGGGGACAGCAGATCGCCGATTACCTGATAGAGCCCGTGCAGCGCGCCCCAGACGATAAAGGTATAGTTCGCGCCGTGCCACAGGCCGCTGATCAGGAACGTCAGCAGCGTGTTGATCGCCTTGCGGGCTTTGCCCCGCCGGCTGCCGCCCAGCGGAATGTAAACGTAATCGCGGAACCAGGTGGACAGCGAGATGTGCCATCTGCGCCAGAATTCCCGGACGGACATGGCGAAGTACGGCGTGTCGAAATTATCCATGAGCGTCAGGCCCAGCACCCGCGCCGAGCCCGCCGCGATGACGGAGTAGCTGGCGAAATCGCAGTAGATCTGCACGGCGAACATGACCGTGCCCATGATCAGCGCGAAGGCGCTTCGGCCGGCGAAATCATCGTAGACCGTATTGGCGACCACGGCGGCGCGGTCCGCGATCATGACCTTCATGAAGAAGCCCCAGAGCATCGTCATCAGGCCGCGGACGACCCGCTCATAGTCAAAGCGCACCTCGTCCAGACGGCGCAGCTGCGTCAGCAGACGGCCGCTGCGCTCGATGGGACCGGCAACCAGCTGGGGAAAGAACGACACGAACAGCGCATAACGGAAAAAGTTCTTCTCCACCTGTGTGTCGTTGCGGTAGACGTCGATGAGATAGCCGAGCGCCTGGAACGTATAAAAGGAGATGCCGACCGGCAGAATAAAGTGAAAGGGATTCCTGACAGTCGTCAGATGCAGGAGCGTCAGCCCCCGGTTGACCACGTCAAAGCCGAAATCCAGGTATTTGAACAGGAACAGAACGGCCAGGTTCGTGACGATCCCCACGACGAGCGCGATTCTGCAGAGCCGGCTGTTTTCCTTCGTTTTTCGCTCCTCGCCTATGATGAACGCGCACAGGTACGTCGCCAGCGTGGAAAACAGCATCAGGAAGGCGTACCACGGATTCCAGCTCATGTAGAAATAGTAGCTGGCCGCCAGCAGCCACAGATAGCGGACCTTTTTCGGCAGCATGAAAAAGACCAGTGTGACCACCGGGAAAAAGATCAGAAACTTGAGCGAGTTGAATTGCAAGGCAGATCAATCCTCCGCGAAGAAGCGTATACATAATCATTCTATAATAAATCCGCGGTAAAATCAACCGGAAAAACGACTGTTTTTTCAGACCGGGTTTTCCCGGCGCGTCCCCGGCGCGGTTTTGCTTTTTTCTGCCTGATCTGTTATACTATCAAAAAACGTGAGGTGATCGTATGCGGCTGTTTATCGCGATCGAGCTGTCGGAGGAGATGAAACGCGCGGCGGCGCAGGCGCAGGACGGGCTGCGGCGGCAGCGCGTCGGCGGCAATTACACGCCGGCGGAAAATCTGCATATGACGCTTGCGTTCATCGGAGAGCTCCCATCGGCGGAACGGGCGACCGCGGCTCTTCGCGCGGTGGACTTCGCGCCGTTTTCGCTGACGGCCGACGGCGTCGGCTGCTTCGGCGACCTGTGGTGGATGGGCGTGCGCGCCGATCCCGCGCTTGACGCGCTGGCGCGTATCGTCCGGCGGGCGCTTGCCGACGCGGGCGTTCCCTTCGACCGGAAGCGGTTCCGCCCGCACGTGACGCTGCTGCGCAGGGCGAGCGCCGCGCCCCGCGTGATACCGGAGATCCGGCCGGCTTCGATGCGTGTCGACCGGTTTTGTCTCTACCGGTCCGAGCGCGGCAAAAACGGGATGATCTATACCGCGCTGGACGCGTTCGCGGCGAACCGGCCGGAGGCGTGAGGGCAAAGTCCGCGCCGCGGCCGTCCCTGTTTTTTGCGCAAAACGGTTGCATTTATATATAAAAAAGTGTATACTGAATCCAAATACGGAATTTTAAGGAGAATTCGCATGAATTTTGAAAATATGGTTTGTCCCGTCTGCGGCAGAGCGTTTGCCGAGGGGGAGGATATCGTCGTCTGCCCCGACTGCGGGACGCCGCATCACCGTGCCTGCTGGGCGCAGGAGGGACACTGCGCCAACCGGATCAAGCACGGCGAATTCGTGTTCGGCGCGGGCGGCGCGGAGCAAAAGAAGGAACGTCGCCCTGAGGATCACGAGCCGGATCACGCGGAGAAGGCGGAGGCGCCGACGATCGTCTGCCCCACCTGCGGCGCGAAAAACCCGAAGGTGAACCTGCGCTGCTTCAGCTGCGGCGAGCTGCTGCGGGAGGAATCGGAGCGCGGCTTTTCGCCGTTTCGCGGCATGTTCGAGGGCGCCGAGGCGGAGACAAACGCGCGTGAGAAGCCCGGCCGCGACGTGCTCGGCTTCGCCCGTTGGAAAGAGCGTTTCGGCGACGAGGCGCTCGGCGGGATGCGCGCCGATGAGGCCGCGTTCTGCGCGCGGCAGAATCCGGAATACTACGTGGAGCGGTTCCGCCGGTTCCGCGACGGCGCGAAGGTCTCCTGGAACTGGGCGTCGGCGCTGTTCGGCCCCATGTGGTTCTTCTACCGCCGGATGCTCACGGCCGGTTTTGTCGTGATGCTGATCCATATGCTCATCGGGTATTTCAGCTCCATCGTCTCCGAGCTGCTGTTCAAAGCCTTTCGGCCGGAGGTGTACGAGGCCTATATGGCGATGGCCCAGCGGCTGAACGCCGCGATCGCGTCCGGCGCGCCGGATGTGAACGCGCTTTCTGCGCTGGCGCGCTCGATCCTGGCGTCGCCGGTCTTTCTGGCGAATATCGTCATCAGCGCGGCGGCGTCGCTGATCGCCATGATCGCGACAGGCGCCTTCGGCAATTATCTGTATTACAACCACACGCGCAAGACGGTCAAGCTCGCGCACGATCTCAGCGACGCGGAAGGCGAGCGCAGCATGATCATGAACGCCAGAGGCGGCGTCTCCGTACGCAACGTGGTCGTGCCGATCCTGGCGTACTTCGCCGTGTCGATCCTGACGAGCCTGATCGGCATATGATCCGAAAAAACGACGAGATCGAGCTGACGATCGAAAATATGACCAGCGAGGGCAGCGGCGTCGCGCACGCCGACGGCCTCGCGGTCTTCGTGCCCGGCGCCGCGATCGGCGACCGGGCGCTCTGTCATATCATAAAGGTCAAGAAGAATTACGCCGTCGCGAAGCTGACGCGCGTGCTCGAGCCGGGCGCGGACCGCGTCGACAGCGACTGCCCGTATTTTCCCCGCTGCGGCGGCTGCGCGTACCGGCACATCCGGCCGGAGGCCGAGCTGCGGATCAAGCGCGACCGGGTGCGGGAGGATATCCGCCGCATCGGCCATCTGGAGCTCGAGGTGCGCCCGACGCTCGACGCCGGGCGGCTGCGTTACCGCAACAAGGCGGAATACCCCGTGCGCCGGGACGAGAAGGGATTGCACATCGGGTTCTACGCCGCGAAAAGCCACCGCGTGATCGACTGTGAGGACTGTCTGCTGCAGCCGTCCGTTTTCGCCGATATCGTGCGCGTGTTCCGGGGCTGGCTCGAAGCGTACGGGATCAGCGTCTACGACGAGACGACCGGACGGGGGCTCGTGCGGCACCTCTATCTGCGCCGCGCGGAGGCGACGGAGCAGATCATGGCGACGGTCGTCGCGACGCGCGACACGCTGCCGCGGGAAGCGGAGCTGGTCGCCGCGCTGACGCGGGCGTTCCCGGAGATCAAAAGCGTATATCTGAACGTTAACGGCGCGGATACCAACGTGATCCTCGGCTCCGCGTGCCGTCTGCTGTGGGGACAGGAGACGATCACCGACACGCTCTGCGGCAGGCGCATCGCGCTGGGGCCGCTGTCCTTCTATCAGGTGAACCGCGCCGGGGCGGAGCTGCTGTACGGCGAGGCCATGCGCGCGGCGGCGCTGACGGGGAAGGAGACGCTGCTCGACCTGTACTGCGGCGCCGGGACGATCGGCCTGTCCATGAGCGATCACGCCGACCGGCTCATTGGCGCGGAGATCGTGCCGCAGGCCGTGGAGAACGCCCGCGAAAACGCGCTGGCCAACGGCGTGACGAACGCGGAGTTCCTGTGCATGGACGCGGCGGAGGCCGCAAGGACGCTCGCCGGGCGGGGGCTGAAGCCCGACGTGATCGTCGTCGACCCCCCGCGCAAGGGGCTTTCCCCGGACCTGCCCGCGATCATCGCCGGAATGGCGCCCGACCGCGTCGTCTACGTCAGCTGCGACAGCGCCACCCTCGCCCGGGACCTCGAACGATTAAACGCCCTCGGCTATGTCCCGCAGTACGCGCAGCCGGTCGACATGTTTCCGGGGACGGCGCATGTTGAGACGGTCTGTTTGATGTCAAGGGACGAAGGAAAATAG
>ONWP01000062.1 GCA_900321595.1 uncultured Eubacteriales bacterium | reverse complement strand
TTGACGATTCAGGATTGTTCTCCCTTGCTTTCCGCCCTCCGCGGGGACGCGAACCTGGACGGCAAGGTTTTGGCGAACGACGCGCGTTTGGTACGGAGAGCCTCCGCGAAGCTGGAGACGCTCGAGGGACAGGCGTTTGTCAACTGTGACCTCAACGGCGACGGCAAGCTGCTCGCGGGCGAGGCGCGCAAGATCCTGCGCTACTCCGCGAAGCTGGAGACGGCGCTCTGAGCGTTCAGACAACAAAACGAAAGGCTCTCGCGTTTGCGGGGGCCTTTGGTTGATTTGGTACGGTTTTCGGGAAGCGTTCGGGTTTCGCGCGTTCGCGCGTTACCGCTTTTGCTTCGGCGCGGGCAGCTCCGGCGCCATCGCGTCGACGAGCGCGGTCAGCCTTGCGCGATCGTCGAGCTCTTCCACGAGCAGCATTTCCTTCGCGCCGTCATACGGCAGCGCGTACGGCGCGTTCGGGAGCATTGCTTTCGCCGTTTTCGTGGGCTTGACCAGCAGTCTGTCGTCGTAGACGCCGCCGAAGATCTTTCCCTGATAATATAGAATGTATTCGCCCATCATGGGTTTGCAGGCGACGCCGTCCAGGCCGGACAGCTGATCCAGCACGTAAGTCAGATAGTCCTTGCTCGAAGCCATGTGGACCTCCGTTTACGGCAGCTCCAGCCGCATGAGGATGTTTTCCTGCCAGACGCCTGACCGGGCGCGGAACGCCCTGGGATTCCGGCCGTATTCGACGAAGCCGGCGCTCCGATACAGGGCGCGCGCCCGTTCATTTTCCGCGACGACCTCCAGCTCGAGCTGCGCGTAGGACGCTGCGCTTGCGCATTCGATGCAGGCGTTCGTCAGCGCCCTGCCGATCCCGAGCCCCCACCACGCTTTTTCGACGGAGATGCCGAAGGACGCCCGGTGCCGGGTCTTTTCCGTGTCGCGGATGAGCGCGATCCCCGCGGTGCCGACGATCGCGCCGTCGACCTCGGCGACGATCTCGATCTCCCGCGCGCTTTCCGTCGCTTTTCGCAGGAAGTCCCCTTCCTGCTCGGTGGTAAACGTCAGCTCATCCGGATACGTCGTCAGAAAATCCGTCTCGGCGTGGGTGCGAATAAACGTCGCCAGCACGGCCTCCGCGTCCGCCGCCGTACCGTTGCGCAGGACGCACGCGCGGCCGTCCTTTAACAGGAGCTGCCGGTTGTATTCCATGTCGTCACCTCACAGTTTCATTTTCCCTATTCTATGTGAAATCGGCGGAAAAGTAAAGATATTTTTTAAAAAGGAAACGACGCGGGTTTTCGGCGCCGTTCAGAAAGAAAAGGCCTCCGGGCGGAAGCCTTTTCGACTGCAGATCAGTTTTGTTACAGAACCTTGTCCGCGATGCCCATGACGCCGTGGATGATGGCGTCCGCCGCCAGATGCGCCAGTTCATCCGCGGTGAGTGCGGTGCTGCCCTCCAGCCAGGCGATGTACATGGATACGGTGCCGCGGGAGACGAAGACCAGGAACAGCCGCAGACCGTCGCTGACAGAGCCGCCGTCGTCGGCGTACGCCTTTTCCAGCGCGGCGCAGAACGCTTCGCCGATCTTTTCGATCACGTCGCTGAAGGAACCGCTGGCGACAGCGTCCCGGTAGAAGGGCAGGTCGTCCTCGATCACGGCGTTGACCTTCCGGAAGAGCTGATACGGCTCGAACTTCGCGTCGGAATTCATATACTCCTCGATCAGCTGGCGGATGACGACGACGATCGTCTGGCTGATATCGTCGTAGACGGCCTGGATGCTCTTGTAGTGCAGGTAGAACGTTTTTCGGTCGATGTTCGCCTCGTTCGCAAGCTCCGTGATGGTGATGTGCGAGATGTCTTTCGTCTCCATCAGGCGCAGAAACGCGCTGATAATGGCCTTTTTGGTTTTGATCTGGCGTCTGTCCAGATCCCGGGAATAGAAAAGCTCCTTGTCGATGCGTGATACGTTTTTGCCGGAATCCATACGCTTCACCTGTTTCTTTCTATGTATCCACATAATAATACAAAAATGTCGAATAGTCAACAGTTGACGGCGCATTTAGAAAAATTTTACGAAATAATCGCTAAAACAGTTGCAATTCGTGCAGTTAGCGTTGTATAATATTGCCGAATCAAAACCCGCAAGGAGGGGTCATCTATGAGAATCAAAAAGATGCTTGCCGTCCTGCTGACCTTCGTCATGCTGCTCGGCTGCGCATCCACCGCTTTCGCGGCGTACAACACCGCAAATCCCGCGTACGACGCGCATCTGTCCTTTAACGAGGACGGGAAATTCCGCATCGTCAACTATTCGGACTTCCAGGATGATGAGACGCTTTCGACGCTGACTGCGGCCTTTATCCGCAAATCCATGGAAGAGCTCAAGCCCGACCTGGTCGTGCTGACCGGCGACAATATCGCGGGCTACAGCTGCGCCAATGCCAGACAGGCGAAGCGCGCCATCGCGGGCTTCATGGACATCTTCCAGGAGCTGTACGACGCGGGCGAGGGCGCGCCTGTCGCGGCGGTCTTCGGCAACCATGACGATCAGGACTGCGGCTACTCCAAGGAGGAGCAGATGGCGCAGTACATGACGTATTCCTGCTTCGTCGGCTACGACGAGGGCGACGCCGTCGAGGGCGTTGGCAACTACAACGTGCCGATCTTCAGCTCGACCGACCCTGAAAAGATCGCGTTCAACGTCTGGATGTGGGACAGCGGCACCTATGATGAAACCAACGGCGGCTACGACCACATCAAGCCCGGTCAGATCGCCTGGTACAAGGAGACCAGCGACGCGCTCAAGGCGGCCAACGGCGGCGAGCCCGTCTATTCGCTGTCCTTCCAGCACATCATCCCGCGCGAGATCTTCGACGCGCTTGAGGAGACCGGCTCCGGTAACGGCGCGGTCGGCGCGAACGGCACGTTTTACAGACTGCCCGACACCGCGGTGCCCGGCTCCGTTCTCGGCGAGGGTCCGTGTCCCGGCACGGTCAACGGCGGACAGTTCCAGGCGTTCCTCGATCAGGGCGACGTTCTGGGAACCGTCAGCGGTCACGATCACGTCAACACGTTCATCGTGCCTTATCAGGGCATCGATATCATCAATACGCCGACCGCCGGCTTCCACTCCTACGGCAACGCCGAAACGCGCGGCCTGCGTGTCTTCGATCTTGATGAGAGCGACACCTCGACCTACAAGACCGAGATCATCCTGTACGAGGATATGATGAAGGACGAGCCCACGATGGCTCTGTATAAGTTCATCAACTTCTTCAAGGAGATCGCCGCGTGGTTCAGCACGATGTGGACCCGCATTAAGTCCGCGTTCGGTTCCTGACAGAACGACCAGATAACGACCGGGGGTGCCGTCTGGCATCCCCGCTTTTCACAGGAGGGCAATATCAATGAAAAAAACGCAGATCATTATTGCCGTGGTCGCGGTGCTTGCGCTCGGCGCGGGCGGCTTCGCCGCGTACCGGCACTTTTCCGGAAAGCGCGCTCAGGAGCCGCAGACGACGGAGTTCGTCTCCGGAAACACATCGTCTGTGACGACGGCTGTGACCGAGGCCGTGTCCGTAACAAAGGCGGCTGTGACGACCGCGGCGCCTGAAACGACTACGCCGCAGCCAGATGAGACGACGGCAGCCGCGCAGACCGGCGCCGTGACGCGCGAGGGGCTCGAGGCGTTCCTCAGCGAGCTGACCCGCGGATACTTC
>ONWP01000188.1 GCA_900321595.1 uncultured Eubacteriales bacterium | reverse complement strand
GGTCGTCAACAAGGGCAGCCTGCGCACGCTCGTCAACGAGTGCGTCGGCTACGTGGGCGACTACTACAGCACGTCCAGCTGGAACACTTTGAGCACGAAGCTCGCGAACGCGTACTCCGCGCTGGGCGATCCCACCGCGAGCGCGACGGCGATCAACAACGCCTACAACGAGCTGAACGCCGCGAAGGCTGAGCTGGCGCTGAAAACCGGCACAGCCACTGTGACCCACAAGAGCACCTCCGGCAAGACGCTCGAGACCGAGACCGAGGATTACGATTACGGCCAGACGGTCACCGCCGCCGCCAACAGCTACGACGGCTACGAGTATGTCAGCGTCAATCCGACGACCCTGTCCTACGCTGACGTGATGGAGGACGCCTACGCGTGGACGTTCAACTATCGTCCGATCAACTACTCGATCGATTACGATCTGGACGGCGGCTCCATCGTCGTGCCCAACCCCGCGAACTACAACGTCGAGCGTGAAGACTTCACGCTGCGCGCGCCTGTCAAGGACGGCTACGCCTTCGCCGGCTGGACCGGCACCGATCTGGATGAGGCGACCGAAGAGGTCACGATCCCGACCGGCAGCACCGGCAACCGCGCCTACAAGGCGACCTGGAGACGCGCAGAGTACACGATCGCCTACGATCTGGACGGCGGCGCGCTGGCCGGCGGCGTCACGAATCCGACGTCCTACAACTTCGAGACCCCGGATATCACCCTGAACAACCCGACGAAGACGGGCTACACCTTCACCGGCTGGAGCGGCACGGGCCTTTCCAGACTGACGGAGACCGTGGTCATCGCGACCGGCAGCACCGGCCACCGCAGCTACAAGGCGAACTGGGCCGCTAACCAGTACACGGTCAAGTTCGACGCCAACGGCGGCGACGGCACGATGAGCAGCCAGCTTCTCAAGTACGACGAGACCAAGGCGCTCACGAAGAACACATTCTCCCGCGAAGGCTATACGTTCCTGGGCTGGAATACCGATCAGGACGCCGCGGCCGCGCTCTACACCGACGAGCAGGAAGTCGCCAATCTGACCGCCGAGAAGAACGGCGAGGTCACGCTGTACGCGATCTGGCAGAT
Source organism: uncultured Eubacteriales bacterium (assembly GCA_900321595.1). Classification (GTDB taxonomy): domain Bacteria; phylum Bacillota; class Clostridia; order Oscillospirales; family Acutalibacteraceae; genus UBA1081. The sequence continues at coordinate 1,566 of ONWP01000188.1, read as the reverse complement.
CAACGATTACGACCTGCTGGTCAATCCCGGCGCCGGCACGTGGAGAGGCTCCGCCGAGGCGCAGTCCTTCACGCAGAACTATGGCACCACCCTGACGATCGCCGATCCCGTCGCGCCCGAAGGCTACCAGTTCACCAACTGGACGCTGACCGGCGGCGGCGCCTTCGCTGACGGCGTCTACACCTTCGGCGCGGAGGCCGGCACGCTGACCGCGAACTACGAGATCAAGAAGTACACGATCAGCTTCGTCATCGACGGCACGCCCGTCGAGGTCCAGGTCGAGCACGGCACGACGCCCGCCTACGACGGCACGCCCGAGAAGGAGCTCGACGAGAACAACCACTATATCTTTAACGGCTGGGATCGCGCGTTCGAGCCCGCCACCGCGGATACGTCCTACACCGCGCAGTTCACGACTGAGGCGCATTACGGCGGCACGGCCACCTGTACCGAGGACGCGCAGTGCGAATACTGCGGATATCACTACATCGCCGCACTGGGCCATAATCCGCTTGCGCCCGCTGTGGACGAGTCGCCCGCGACCTGCACCGAGGACGGCCTGCGGATCACCACTGTGAAATGCAGCCGCTGCGGCGAGCAGATCTCGTATACCGAAGAGGTCCTGCCCGCGACCGGTCACACCCCGGGCGAGCCCATCGAGACCGTCACGAAGGAACCCACCTGCACGCAGCCCGGATCGAAGGACGTCGTCGTCAAGTGCGTTGACTGCGGCGTGATCCTGGAGACCATGAGCAGTGTCGCGATCGACCCGCTGGGCCACGACGATTCCGGCGAATACGTGCATGAGATCGTCCGCGAGGCGACCTGTGTGCTCGGCGGCATCGAGATGGACGTCCTGTACTGCACAAGATGTGAAGAAGTGATCGACACCAAGCCCGTCTACACCGACAAGCTGGCGCATACCCCCGGCGAGGAAACGGTCACCGTCGTGAAGGAAGCGACCTGCGCGCAGACCGGCATCACAAAGATCGAGGTCCGCTGCACCGCATGCGGCGAGATCCTGAGCCAGACGAAGGAGACCTCCGACAAGCTGGCGCACACCCCCGGCGCGCCGATCGTCACCGTGACGGAAGCGACCTGCACGAAGGCCGGCGCGACCGTGACGGAGATCCGCTGCACCGAGTGCAACGCGCTCATCAGCCGTGAGAGCGCGCCCATCGCGGCGGCCGGCCACACCCCGGGCGAGCCCGTCGTGACGGAAGTCGCGGCCAGCTGCACCGAGGCCGGTTACAAGGTCACGACGATCACCTGCACCGTCTGCGGCGAGGTCATCAGCGAGGAGCGCGAGGATTACGGCTACGGCCACGAGCTGATCTACGTGCCCGAGAAGGCCTCCACCGAGACCGAGAACGGCAACATCGAGTACTACATCTGCCGTCACTGCGGCAAGTGCTTCAAGGACGCCGCCGGCACGCAGGAGATCGCTGAGGCCGATACGATCCTGCCGAAGATCGGCGAGGCGACCGGCCGCGGCATCTGCCGCTTCTGCGGGAAGGAGCACAAGGGCTTCTTCGGCAGCCTGATCTGGCTGCTTCACGCCGTCGC
>ONWP01000315.1 GCA_900321595.1 uncultured Eubacteriales bacterium | reverse complement strand
TTTTTGCCGCTCGTTGCGCTGTTCTACTTCATTTTCCCGAAGAAGCTGCGCAACGGGCTTCTTTTGGTATTTTCCCTGGTGTTCTACGCCTGGGGCGAGCCGGTCTACGTGCTGATCATGCTGGCGTCCATCACGGCGAACTACTTCTTCGGCCTGGGCGTGGACGCGTGGCGCGAACGCCCGAAGCGGCAGAAAACCGTCCTTGTCCTGAGCGTGATCTTCAATCTGGGACTGCTCGGCTTTTTCAAATACACCGACTTCATCCTGAAAAACATCAACAGCGTCTTCCGGACGAGCCTGCCCATGGCGAATATCGCGCTGCCCATCGGCATTTCCTTCTTCACGTTCCAGGCCATGTCCTACGTCATCGACGTGTACCGGCGCGACGCGAGCGTGCAGAAGAATCCGCTGAACTTCGGCCTGTACATCTCGCTGTTCCCGCAGCTGATCGCGGGGCCGATCGTCCGCTATCAGACCGTCGCCGATCAGATCGTCTCCCGCGAGGTCAATTTCGACATGGCGGCCGCGGGCGTGCGGCGGTTCATCACCGGCCTCGGGAAAAAGGTGCTGCTGGCCAACAACGCGGGTCTCATCTGGGAGCAGATCTCCGCGCTGGATATGAACGAGACCGCCGCTGCCACCGTGTGGTTCGGCTTCGCGGGTTTTGCGCTGCAGGTCTATTTCGACTTTTCCGGCTACTCGGATATGGCGATCGGACTGGGGCAGATCTTCGGCTTCCGGTTCCTGGAAAACTTCGACTATCCGTTTATCTCCGCGGACATTACGGAGTTCTGGCGCCGCTGGCACATTTCTCTGGGCACCTGGTTCCGCGAATACGTCTACATCCCCCTGGGCGGCAACCGCAAGGGCAAGGCGCGGCAGATCTTCAACATCGCCGTCGTCTGGTTCCTGACCGGTCTGTGGCACGGGGCGAACTGGAATTACGTCATGTGGGGCCTGTACTTCGGCCTGTGGCTGATCCTGGAAAAATTCGTTCTGCGGCGCGTTCTCGACCGGCTGCCGAAGGCGCTGCGGCACGTCTACGCCATGAGCGTGCTGTGGTTCTCCTGGGCGGTGTTCCTGTTTGAGAGCCCGTCCGCGTTCTTCGACGGCTTCCGGGCGATGTTCTTTGCCCACGGCTTCGCGGACGGGACGACGCTCTACTATTTCACATCCAATATCGTGCTGGTGCTGATCGCGTTCTTCGCGTCTCTGCCGGTGGGGAAGCGGCTCGCCGGCAAGCTGGAGGCGAAGCTCACCGGCAGCCGGGAGACGAAGGCCGCGTCCCGTCAGGCGCTGTGGACGGCGCTGGAGCTGGTCTGGTATCTGGCGGTGCTCACGCTGAGCCTCGCGTTCCTCGTGGACAGCACCTATAATCCGTTTATCTATTTCCGGTTCTGAGGAGGGGACAGTCGTGCGAAATAAAATATTCGTGACGGTGTTCGCGGTCATCCTGCTGGCGCTGTCCCTGACGAACGTCTTCCTGCCGAAGAAGACGTTTTCCGACAACGAGAACCGCGTTCTGCAGACGTTCCCGACGCTTTCGGGCAAGACGCTGAAGGACGGCACCTTTACCCGGGATTTCGCGTCGTATATCGCGGATCACTTCCTGTGGCGGGACGGATTCGTATCCATCAAGACGATGGCGGATCTGGCGCTTTGCAAGACCGACAGCGGCGGGATCATGAAGGCGCGGGACGGATATCTCATTGAGCTGTTCCCGCCGGACGACACGCCGTATTTTGAAGAGAATATCGCGGCGGCGGCGGAATTTGTCCGGCAGACGGCGGCGCTGGGCGTCGATACGCGGACGCTGATCGTGCCCACCTCCGCGTGGTTCCTGCGGGAGAAGACGCCGCGCTTTACGCCGCTTGCGGACGAGGGCGCGCTGATGGAACAGCTTCGCGCGGGCATCCCCGGCTTCGTGGACGTGGAGGACGCGCTCGGGGCGCACCCGGACGAGCAGCTGTTTTACCGGACGGATCACCACTGGACGTATCTGGGCGCGTACTACGCCTACGCCGAATACGCGAAGGCGCGCGGGCTGAACCCGGCGAGCCTTGAGGAGACGGGCGTCCGGGAGGTCTATCCGACCTTTTTCGGCACGACCTATTCCCGGTTCGGGCTGTTCAACGGCAAAAACGCCGACGCCGTGTACGCGCCGGACGCGTCCTTCCTGCCGGGGATGACCGTGACGCATGAGAACGGGGAGACGCAGGACTCGATCTATCGCCCGGACAAGGCCGAGGGCAAGGACAAATACCAGTATTTCCTGGGCGGCAACGAGGGGCTGATCACCGTGGAGACAGACGCCGGCACGGGACGCAGCCTGCTGCTGGTCAAGGACTCCTTCGCGAACGCGTTCCTGCCCTATATCGCGCGGGAGTTTGACCGGATCACCATCGTGGACATGCGCTATTACAACGGCTACGTATCCGACCTGCTCGACGGCGTGACCGACGCGCTGATCCTCTACCAGCTCAAATTCTTCGCCGAGACAAAGGATTTCGCGCTGATCACGGACTGACGCAACGCAAAATGAAGATCCCGACCGAACCCGGCCGGGATCTGTTTTCTGCGACCGATCAGTTCTCTGCGGCCGCTTCGATCGCCTCGTTCTCCTCGTGGCGCTTCGCGCGCATTTCCTCGAGCTCGCGGTACATCTGCTCCTTCCGTTCTCCCTCGATGTTGTAGAAGAACTTCAGGATCAGGGCGCGCAGCACAGAGCTCAGCGCGTAGCCGAAGACCAGGAACGCCAGAAGCCACAGGCAGGTGCGCAGGTGGCTGTCCTGCGTCAGCTCGCCGCTGGCGATGCGCTGCTTGATCACGTCGATCAGGTCGAGCGTGCTGTCCTTGCTCGTGGGGTACGCGACCCACACCAGCATGAAGGGGATCAGCAGATCCTTCGCGTAGGTCAGCGCGGAGTTGATCCAGCCGGGGATGATGCCCTGAACGGCTTCCATGCGCTCGCCCGTCTGCCACTCCAGATAGTCCAGATATTCCACGTTGAAGTGGGTCTGCGACAGCTCCTGGAAGCCGACGCCTACGCCGAAGATGAAGTAGAAGATATAGAAGAGGATGGCCGTTTTGCCCTCCCAGAAGTTGATGCCCATGCCTTTCTCCGCATAGCAGATGCCGAAGAGGACGCAGGCCGCGACCAGCGAGTAAACGCCGCAGAACCGCAGGATCTTGGTGGGCTCGCGCTTGCGCGCGATCACGCCGCAGAGCACGTTGCCGACCACGGTGCCGGCGGCTGTCGGCACGGTCAGCAGGATGACGTTCGACGAGCCCACGGTGATGCCGGCGAGCAGCGTGCTCCACTTGCCCAGCGCCGTGAAAACCGCGACCCAGGTGAAGTACTGGTACGCGCGGTAGTTGCGGTATTTGAAGAGCCGCAACAGCGATTTGGACAGCTTGCCCTTGGGCTTCTTCGCCAGCTCGATGCGCTCCCGGCAGAACAGGCCGCACATCAGGTTGCCTGCCAGCGTGATGCCGGCGGCCACGAGCGTCAGCACGATGTAGCGCTCGGAGTAGCGCGGGTCGGACTTGGGGATGAAGAGCTTGAAGATCTCGGGGCTCAGGTACGCAAGACCGTAGCCGATGTAGTAGGAGATCTGCCACAGCGTGGCCACGTTCTTTTTCTCTCTGGGGTTGGGGGTGATCACCTGCATCAGGTTCTGCGACAGGACGTTGAAGGCGTTGAGCACCGTCTGGAACGCCGCGATGGAGTAGCGCAGCCAGGTCATCTGCTGCACGGTCCAGCCCTTGGGCACCCAGTAGAAGGAGATCGTCAGCAGGAAGTAGGG
>ONWP01000311.1 GCA_900321595.1 uncultured Eubacteriales bacterium | reverse complement strand
TCGCCGAGCGGGAACTGGCGACAACCGACCCGAAGACATTCCTGCAGCTGCACAAGCCGCCGATCCTGATCGACGAAGTGCAGTACGCGCCGGAGCTGTTCACATATATCAAGATGCACATCGACAGCTTCCATAAGCCCGGCGCATTCTGGCTGACCGGTTCTCAGATTTTCCGTCTGATGCGCGGCGTTCGCGAATCGCTGGCCGGGCGCGTCGCGCTTCTGCACATGGCGCCGCTGTCCCAAAGGGAGATCGACGGCGTTCCCTGCGCGCCCTTCGTGCCGGATCTGGAAAAGCTCCAATCAACGGCGGGACTGTTCCCGCCGCGCGACGTGAACAAACTGTTTGAACGGATCTGGCAGGGCAGCATGCCCGGACTGGTCAGCGGCGCGTATGCTGACCGGGACATCTATTACGCGTCCTACCTCTCTACCTACGTGGAGCGCGACGTGCGCGATATTTCCGGCGCCGTGGACGCGCTGAAATTCCATCGGTTCGTCACGGCGGCGGCAGCGCGGTGCGCACAGCTGGTCAATTACAAGGCCATGGCGGACGACGCGGATATCGACGTGACGACCGCCAAATCATGGCTGAATATACTGGAGACGCTGGGGATCGTTTTCCTGCTGCATCCCTACTCCAACAATGTGCTCAAGCGCACGATCAAAACACCGAAGCTGTACTTCTATGACTGCGGGCTTGTCTGCTATCTGACGCGCTGGTCGTCGCCGGAGGTGGCGGAGCGCGGCGCGATGAACGGCGCGCTGCTGGAGAACTTCACCGTATCGGAGATCGTCAAGGGCTACCATAACGCCGGACGCGAGCCCTACGTCTACTACTACCGGGATCGGGACGCGAAGGAGATCGACGTGATCCTCGAACAGGACGGCACGCTGTTTCCGCTGGAGATCAAAAAAAGCGCGTCGCCGGATCGCCGCGTCACACGCGTGTTCAGCGTACTTGACAAAGGTCCGCTGCGGCGCGGAACGGGCGCGGTGCTCTGCACGGCGGAAGCGCTGGGCGCGTTTGACCGCGACCATCTGATCATACCGATCCGGATGCTGTGACGCCGCGGAACAAGCAACAAAAAAATCGGCAGATGTTGGACACGATCCAATATCTGCCGATTTTTATCTTCTGTCTCTTACGCCAGCAGGTCTTCCCCTGCGCCCATCACGGGGATATCGACCGCGGTCGCGTCCGCCAGATGGAACATCATCATCTTGTTGCCGGTCTCTTCGTTGTAGATGCCGCGCAGGCCGGGATTCGCGTCCAGCATCGCCTCCGCGTATTTCGGGTCGGTCTCGAAAACGGCGACGCCCGTGTAGCGCAGCCAGTGCCCGTCGGGCTTCGCGGCCGCGATCTCGGTCTTCGGGTTCGCCTCAAGCTGCCGGTATACGGCCTTGAAGTCGCCGACGCCGAACAGCACCTTGCCGTCCGCTTCCATGACGGCGCCCAGCGGTCTGCATTTGGGCTGATCCCCGTCGACTGTCGCCAGATAAAAGACGCCCGCTTCCTTCAGAAAATCATACACCTTGCTCATTCTTTTATCCTCCTGTTTTCAAATCGTTATTGTCGCGACGTAGGTCGCGCCCTCCGGCGCGTTCAGCCCGGGATCCTCCCGCGTGAGCGCCGGCGTCTTGCCGTGATACGTGAGCGCCGTCGCGAAGTGACAGAGCGCGATGCCCACGTCGATGCGCTGCAGGTCGCCGGTGGCGTCGCTGACGTATTTCTTGCTCCCCCGCTGCTCGTAGAAGTGGAACGCGTTCCCGACCTTGACCACGCGCCAGGGCTGTTTATTGACCGCGGAGGGCGCCCAGCGCACGGCCTCGAACGCGTCGGCCAGAACCTCATCCTCCACGATCAGCGATTTGTCGAACCCGCCGTCGAAGAACAGCTCGCTGCCCGGTTTGCGATCGTCGGCGGAGATGCCCATGCGCATGAACGACTCCTTGATCCCGCGCTTGCGGGCGGGTCTGCCGACGGGCGTGGCGCAGGGCATCTTTTCGTTTTCGCCCAGGCCGCACGCCTGCTCGAATTTCGACCGGTCAAAGGTGCCGCCGATCCAGACGGTGCCGATCCCCTTCTGCCAGGCGTACAGCACAAGCTGCTCGAAGGCGTAGCCGTAGGCTTCCTCCCAGCCGGGTGAAGGTGCGACGATCCCGGCGATGTAGGCCTTTTCCCCGCCGATCACAGGGCTCGACAGCCCCTTTTCGCCGGCGTCCATCCAGACGAAACGGATGTTCACCCCGAAAGGCGGCTCGATGGCGTTCGCGCATGCCATGATATCGTCCCTTTCGGCCGGGGAAAGCGCTTTGCCGTCAAAGGTGCGAACGCTCTTTCTGGTTCTGATGATGTCTAAAAGCGTTGCCATTGTATAACCCTCCGTAGAATTTGTTTTTCAGGTAAACTCGATTTGCGCCGTGACCGGATAATGATCGCTCGGCAGCCGGCCGTCCACGCGGTCGGTGACGACGCGGTAGTCTGTCGCCGTGATATCGCCGCGCAGGAAGATGAAGTCGATCTCAGACCACTCGTTTTTGTTCTCGCTCTCAAAGGCGTGATAGGTCTTCTGCCCGTGCTGCACGCCGCACTCGACGCCCGCGTCACGGAAGCCCGCGCCGATGACCGTCGCGTACGCCGGGTGATCGGGCTCAACGTTGAAGTCGCCGGTGAAGATCGACGGATACGCGTCCAGCTCCAGCGAACGCGCCGCGACCAGCTTCGCGCCCTCGCGCATGGCGGTCTGGCCGATGTGATCCAGATGCGTGTTGAAGTGAACGAACCGCCGCCCGGACGCGAGCTCCTCCAGCACGGCGTAGGAGCAGATGCGCGTACACGCAGCGTCCCAGCCCTTCGAGGGCTTCTCCGGCGTCTCGCTGAGCCAGAAATTGCCGCTGTCGATCAGACGGAAC
>ONWP01000305.1 GCA_900321595.1 uncultured Eubacteriales bacterium | reverse complement strand
GACCGCGAGCAGGCCGGCCGTCAGATCCGCGCCGACGAACGCCGCGATCCCCGGCAGCGACCGAACCGTCTGAACGCCGGTCAGCCCGAGCGTCCGCGCGTCGGCTTCCCGCGCGTCCAGAAAGACCGGCGTGTAGGGCGCCGCGCCCATCCCGGACGGGTCGACGCCGAACAGAATGTGCAGCATCGTCGTATTTCCGGCGACGAAAAGCGTCCGCGCCGGGCCCAGACGCGCCGTCATGCGGTTGATCGCGTCCGCCGCTGCCCGCTGCAGCGGGGCGACGCCTGTTTCACGGATCGCGGCGATGCGGCTCATCACGTCCGCGCCGTAGGCGCGCTGCGGATTGACCGCGGTCGTCGTTTTGACCGCTTCACCGGTCGCGGCGCTGACACGCGCCATCGCCAGCGTCGTCGTCCCCAGATCCAGCGCGAGGAACGCGTCGCCGCTGTGCGCGTCCGCGCGCGCCGGTACGGCTTCGGCCTCGATCGGATCCGCCGCCGGCAGCTCGACCCGGCAGTCGCGTTCGAGCCGGAACCGGCAGGCGAGCGTTTCCGCGCCGTCCACGCGCACCCGGCACTTGCCGCAGGTCCCCATCCCGCCGCAGGGACGCGAGACCGCGAAGCCGTGCCGCAGCAGAAACGCGTCCAGACGCTCATGCGGCTGCGCGGTGAATACGCGGCCGTCCACTTGGACCCTGACCGGGGATCGAACGCGCCTTTGCTCGTCGTGCTCCATGCGATTTCCCGCCTTTCCGATTCGTTTATATGTCTTCAATTTAGCAGAATCGGCGAATAAAAACAAGTCCTGCGGCACAAAAAGTCGCGGTTGTCTTGATTTTCAGATGATTTTTATGTATGCTATATATCAGAGGTGAGAGTAAAGTTGAATCGAGAGCGCAGAGACGTTGCGGTCGAGGATCTCGGCGACGGGATCCGCAGACTGTGTGAATTCGGGTTCGTCAACTGCTTTCTGGTGGAGGGCAGTGAAAAAGCCTGTCTGATCGACGCGGGCGTCGGGATCGCGGAAATGGACGCGGTCGTCCGGTCGCTGACGGACAAGCCGCTGATCGTGCTGATCACGCACGCGCACGCGGATCATGTGGGCGGCGCGGTCTGGTTCCCGGAGGTGCGGATCCATCCGGCGGATCTGAAACGGGGCAGGATCTACGCGCATCCCGCCGCGCGGCTGTATTTCCTGGCGTGCCACCGGTATAAGCGCGTCAGCCACGGCGTGCGGTTTTCCGACGCGTTCCAGCGGAAATACAAGCCTGCCTTTCGTCTGCTCGAGGACGGGGAGACGATCGATCTGGGCGGCCGTGAGATCACCTGCGTCCTGACGCCGGGCCATTCGCCGGGGTCGGTGATCTTCCGCGACAGCCTGACGGGAACGGTGTTTGCCGGCGACAACGTCAACCCCATGGTGACGCTCCACTATCCGGGCGGCACGACCGTCAGGACGTGGATCGACGGCGCGGAAAGGACGCTCGAAACAGCGGCGGGCGCGACGATCTGGGGCGGACACGGCGACAGCCCTGTCGCGCACGAGACGATCCGCGAGGCGATCGGTCTGGCGCGGTCGCTCACAGCGGCGGGGAACGGCACATCCGGGAAGACCGGCGTCAAAAAGGGCCCGGAAAAGTATCCGCGCATTCTGTATAAAAAGAACCGAATTGTGTAAACATAAGGAGTGATACGATGAAGAGAATTCTCGCGATCCTGTTGACATGCGTTTTGCTGCTGAGCGCGGCGCCGGTCGGGGCGTTCGCGGCCACCGTCAGCGACGCGGAGATCGAGGTGATCTACGGGCAGACCGAGGCAAGACGGATGCTCCGGATGATCAACGACTTCCGTCTGGGCGACGACGCCTGGGCATGGGACGAGACCGACACGACGAAGGTGCGGTACGACGGTCTGTCGCCGCTTGTTTACGATTACGAGCTGGAGCAGGCCGCCATGCAGCGCGCCGCGGAGATCGCGCTGTCCTATGCCCATACGCGGCCGGACGGCAGCAGCTGCTTCACGGCGTATGACTATGATTCCGCCGGCGAAAACATCGCGTACGGCTACAACATGTGCAGCGAGGCCGAGGAGGTCTTCGACCTCTGGTGCGAGACGGGTGAACCGTACGCCGGACAGGGACACCGGCGCAATATGCTCAGCGATTTTGAAGCCGTGGGCTTCGGCTACGCCAGCGTCGGCCGGTATCACTTCTGGGTACAGGAGTTCCGTTCCCCCGCGAACAAAATGGCAGAGACGCCGGCAAACGACGAGACGACCGTGGTGCCGCTGCGCTTTGATACGACGAAGCTGCCCGTCACAGATCTGACGGCGACGTCGCCGACGATCGGAGTCGGGGAGCGGCGCATCGCCGCGATCGCGAGCGTAAAGGATGCCGAACTGCGCACGACAGAAGGCGTGATCACGATCAATGATCCGAGCGTCGCCCGGGCGGAAAACGGGTATCTGGTTGCGCTCAAGGCCGGCAAAACGGACTACACTGTGTCCGCGTACGGGCTTACCGCGAGCGGTACGCTCACCGTCACGGCTGCGGCGTGCGAACACGTCTGGGACGGCGGCGTCGAGATCGAACCGGCGACCTGCAGCAGCACCGGCCTGGTTCGCTACACCTGCACGATCTGCGGCCAGACGAGAGAGGAAATCGCGCCGATCGATCCGGAGAACCATATGTTCCCCGTGATCCGGGACGGCGCGATCGCCGCGGGCTGCGAGTCGGACGGCTACTCGGGCGATCTGATTTGCTCCCGGTGCGGCGCGGTCCTGATGTCGGGCGACGTGATCCCCGCGACCGGTCACAACTGGGGCGACTGGGCGGACAACGGCGACGGGACGCATACGCGCGTCTGCGAAAATAATTCCTCCCATACGGAGACCGCGACGCACGCGTTCGGCGAACCCGATACACAGGCGCCGACCTGCAACGCGGTCGGCTGGAACAGCTACACCTGTACAGACTGCGGTTCCGTCCGCATGGAGATGATCGGGATGCTCGCGCACACGCCGCGAACGATCGACGCGGCGGAGCCGGGCTGCACGATTCCCGGTCATACAGCGTATATCGACTGCGCCGTTTGCGGGCAGATCCTGCAGGCGGCGGAGGAGATCCCCGCGACGGGACACGATTATCAGCTTTACGCCGAGACGGCGGCGACCTGCGAGACGGCCGGCGAAACGGTCTACGCCTGCGTGAAGTGCGGCGACGTCTACAGCGAGCCGATCTCCGCGCTCGGCCATACCGCGCCGAACGCGCAGGGACAGTGCGACCGCTGCGGCAAACAGCTCACAGACGCGAATGATCCGACCGAGCCCTGGACAGAACCGAAGACGGAACCCAATACGGAGCCGAAGACCGAACCGAAGACGGAGCCCAAGACCGAGCCGAAAACAGAACCGAAGACCGAGCCCAAGACTGAGCCGAAGACAGACCCGACGCCGGTCGGCATTCCCGGAGACGCCGACGGGGACGGCGTTGTGATGGCGCGGGACGCGCGGCTGGTGCTGCGCGCTGCGGCGAAGCTGATCCCGGTCACGGAGCTCGTGTTTGACAACAGCGACGTCGTCAGCGACGGAAAAATCCTCGCGAACGACGCGCGGTCGATCCTGCAGCACTCCGGCATGCTTAAGACGCTGGATGACAGCGTCGGCTACAGCGCGGCCGCG
>ONWP01000303.1 GCA_900321595.1 uncultured Eubacteriales bacterium | reverse complement strand
TCGAGCCACTCCTTCGAGGTGGCGTCCGTCGCGTACGCGCTGTGCTGCATCGGCAACCGGCGGCTGGGCAGATCGTATGACGCCGAGCGCGCCTGCGCGCTGGGGCTGTACCACGACGTGCCGGAGATCCTCACCGGCGACCTGCCGACCCCGGTCAAATACTTTTCCCCGCACATCAAACGCGCTTACGACGAGGTGGAGACCGAGGCGGGCAGAAGGCTCCTGGAGGCGCTGCCGGAGGATCTGCGCCCGGATTTCGAGCCGTTTTTCTTCCGCCGGGACGAGGACGAGGCGCTCTGGCGCATCGTCAAGGCGGCGGATAAGCTGTCCGCGCTCATCAAGTGCGTCAGCGAGCGCAAGGCCGGCAACGGGGAATTCGCGACCGCGGAGGCGTCCACCCGCGCCGCCATCGACGCGCTCGACTGCCCGGAGGCGCGCGTTTTTATCGAGGAATTCCTGCCGGCGTACGAGATGACGCTGGATCAGCTGTGAGGACGATATGAAACAGAATGAGATCACACGCCCCGTGCCGTGCCTGAACGCGGACGGCGCCGTGGCGGAACCCGGCTGGAGCCGGTCGGCGATGTACGTCTACGACCGCGCGGCGGTCAGGGCGCATCCCGCGCGCGTCAAAGAGTGGGATTTTTATCAGATCAGCGACAGCCGGTATACGATCCAGGCCACCTTCGCGGATATTTCGCTGGGCGGCGCGGGGTCGTTCGCGATCTTTGACCGGGAGACCGGCGAGAAATACGAGGCCGCGGCCGTGCGGCTGCTGACCTTCGGCAGTATGAGCCCCGGGAACACGGACGAGGGCGACAGGACGCTTCGCGTGACGCGGGGCGGCTTCGATATGCGTTTGGACGTCCGGGGCGACGTCCGGACGCTGACGCTTGACAGCCCGAAGCTCAGCGCCCGCATCGTGATGCAGGTGCCGCAGCCGAACGAGTTTCTCATGATGGCGGTGCCGTTCCGGCAGAAAAACCGGTTTTATCTCAACAAGAAGATGAACTGTATCCCGGCAGCGGGATACGTGAGGGCCGGGGGGCGCTTGATCCCGCTGGGCGGCGACGCGTTCTGCGTGCTGGACTGGGGGCGCGGCGCGTGGCCGTACCATGAGACCTGGTACTGGGGCAACGGCTCCGCGTATCTCGCGGACGGGACGCGCTTCGGCTTCGAGCTGGGCTGGGGCTTCGGCGAAATGAACGATTTTACGGAAAATACGCTGTTTTACGACGGGATCGCCCACAAGCTCGGCCGCGTCTCGCTGAAAAAGGACGGCTGGACAGATCCCTGGGTCTTCTCCGAGGAGGACGGCCGCTTTGAGATGACCATGACGCCGACCTATGACAATTACACCTCCAGCCGGGTGCTGGGCCTTGTCGGCAACCGGTGCCATCAGGTCTTCGGCCTCTGGTCGGGCGTCGTCACCCTTGACGACGGCAAACGTCTGGAGATCCGGGACATGACGGCGTTCTGCGAGTGCAGCGACAACAGGTGGTAATATGAATCCGACCGCGGGCGTTCTTCTCTATCTGGCGGTGATGAGCTTCATCGCTTACGCCGTGACCACCTACGACAAGCTGGCGGCGAAGGCCTCGCGCCGGCGTGTGCCGGAAAAGGTCCTGCTGCTGCTGGCCGTTCTCGGCGGCGCGATCGGTGAATATGTCACGATGAAGCTGATCCGGCACAAGACGCAAAAGCCGAAATTCATGATCACGCTGCCGATCCTGTGCGTGATCCATATCGCCGCCGTCTGCGTCGTCGCGTATTTTTACCGCTGAAGCCGCGCGAATGCCGGGAACGAACAAGCGAATACACTATATTTACAGGTGATCCTTTGAAAAAACTGCTCGTCTATCTGAAGCCCTACGCGAAGGAATCCGCGGCGGGTCCGCTGCTCAAGCTGACCGAGGCCGCGATGGATCTGGCCGTGCCGGTCATCGTCGGCCGGCTCATCGACGACGGCATCGCCGCCGGGAATATGCGTTACGCCGCCGGGATGGCGGGCGTGCTCGTCGCGCTGGCCGCCGCGGGGCTGACCATCGCGATCCTGGCGCAGTTCTTCGCCGCGAAGGCCGCCGTGGGCTTCGTCACCGGCGTGCGGCGCGCGCTGTTCGCGCACCTCGGCACGCTGTCCTACAGCGACGTCGACCGGCTGGGCGCCGCGTCGCTCATCACACGCATGACCAGCGACATGGCGCAGCTGCAGAACGGCACGAATCTGACGCTGCGGCTGCTGCTGCGCTCGCCCTTCGTCGTGCTGGGCTCCACGGTCATGGCGTTCGTCATCGACCTGCGCGCGGGACTGCTGTTTCTCGCGGCTGTCGCCGTCCTCGCCTGCGTGGTCTTCGGCGTGATGCTGCGGACGGTCCCCATGTACCGCGGCGTGCAGGAGCAGCTCGACGACGTGACCGACCACGTGGGGCAGACGCTCACCGGCGCCCGCGTCGTGCGCGCCTTCTGCCGGGAGGAAAGCGAGCGAAACGCGTTCGCCGGCCGCGCCGACAGGCTCAACCGGCTGCAGAAGGCGGTGGGGCGCGTCTCGGCGCTGCTCAACCCCGTGACGTTTCTTCTGATCAATCTCGCCGTGGTCTGGCTCATCCACACCGGCGCCGTCCGGGTGGAGGCGGGCAGTCTGTCCCAGGGGCAGGTCGTGGCGCTCTACAACTATATGGCGCAGATCCTCGTGGAGCTCATCAAGGGCGCGGATCTCTTTATCCTGCTGACGAAGGCGATCGCCTGCGGGAACCGGATCGAGGCCGTGATGGAGCTGCGCTCCTCCATGACGTTCCCGGCTGAGGCGCCCGCGGAGGATCCGGACGCGCCCGCGGTGTCGTTTGAGGACGTTACGCTCGCGTACAACGACGCGGATCCGGCGCTGACGCGCGTCTCCTTTGCTGTGCGGCGCGGGCAGACGGTGGGCGTCGTCGGCTCCACGGGCTCCGGCAAGACAAGCCTTGTCAATCTGATCCCGCGCTTCTATGACGCGACAGGCGGCGTCGTCCGCGTGAACGGCGCGGACGTGCGCGACTACCCGGAAAAAACGCTCCGGGACAAGATCGGCGTCGTGCCGCAGAAGGCTGTGCTGTTTCGCGGCACCATCCGGGAAAATCTGCTCTGGGGCAGCGAGGACGCGACGCGGGAGGAGCTGGAACAGGCCGTACACGCGGCGCAGTGCGACGACGTGATCGCCGCGAAGCCCGAGGGGCTGGACGCGCCGGTCGAGCAGGCCGGACGCAATTTCTCCGGCGGACAGCGCCAGCGTCTGACCATCGCCCGGGCGCTCGTGCGCCGGCCTGAGATCCTGATCCTCGACGACAGCGCCAGCGCGCTGGATATGGCGACAGATCTGCGCCTGCGGCAGGCGATCGCGTCCCTGCCGGGGGATATGACCGTTTTCATCGTCTCGCAGCGGGCCTCGTCGGTCATGCAGGCGGACGTGATCCTTGTGCTCGAGGACGGCGTTCTGGCTGCCTGCGGCGATCACGAGACGCTGCTGAAGACCTCCGAGATCTACCGGGAGATCTACGAATCACAGTTCGGGGAGGCGGTGCATCATGGCTGAGAGCAAGGCAAAGGCGCCCAGGGGCACCGTGCGGCGCGTGCTGGCCTGCGTCAGACCCTACCGGGCGCGTCTGGGGCTCTCGGTGCTCATGGCGGCCGTTTTCTCGGTGGGCGAGCTGACGCTGCCCATCATGGCCGGACGCGCCATCGACCTGATCGTCGCGCCGGGCAGCGTTGATTTCGCCGCGCTGGCGCCCATTCTGACGCGCATCGCCGTCGTGACGGCGGTCTGCGCCGCGGCGCAGTGGGTCATGAACGCGCTGGGCAACGCCGTGACCTTCGGCGTCGTCCGGGATGTGCGCAAGCAGGCCTTCGACCGCATCCTGCGCGTACCGGTCAAATATGTGGACGCGCATCCGCACGGGGACGTGGTCTCCCGCATCGTGACGGACGCGGATCAGTTTGCCGACGGGCTGCTGCTGGGCTTCAACAAGTGCTTCTGCGGCGTGATCTCCATCGTGGGGACGCTCGTCTTCATGCTGGTCATCAACTGGAAGATCGCGTTGGTCGTGGCGCTGCTGACGCCGCTTTCCCTCTTCGCGGCGCGGACGATCTCCCGCAGGAGCTACCGCGCGTTTCAGGCGCAGAGCACGCTGCGCGGAGAGCAGACGGGCCTGATCGACGAGACGCTGGAGAATATCAAGACCGTCAAGGCGTTCTCCCGCGAGGCGGCGCGTCTGGCGGCGTTTGACGACCTGAACGGCCGACTGTCGAAGGCGTCGCTGCGGGCGACGTTCCTGTCGAGCCTGACCAATCCCACGACCCGCTTCGTCAACAGCGTGGTCTACGCGGCCGTGGCGCTGTGCGGCTCCGCCGCCATCGTCAGCGGACATTTCGCCGTGGGCGGCGCCGCGTTCACCGTCGGCGCGCTCTCCGGCTTTTTGGCCTACGCGAACCGGTATACAAAGCCGTTCAATGAGATCTCCGGCGTGTTTGCCGAGCTGCAGAACGCGCTGGCGTGCGCCGCGCGGCTCTTCGAGCTGCTCGACGCCGCGGAGGAGACGCCGGACGGCGCGGACGCGCGCGTGCTGACGGATCCCGCGGGCGGCGTGTCGTTTCGCGACGCGGCCTTTTCCTATGACCCGGCGCGGCCCTTTATCCGGGATCTGTCGCTCGACGTAAAGCCCGGTCAGCGCGTGGCGATCGTCGGCCCCACCGGCTGCGGCAAGACGACGCTCATCAATCTGCTGATGCGGTTTTACGACGTGACCGGCGGCAGCGTGGCCGTGGACGGGACGGACGTGCGCGATATCACGCGCGGCAGTCTGCGCCGCAGCTTCGGCATGGTGCTGCAGGAGACGTGGCTCATGCACGGCACCGTCGCCGAGAACATCGCCTACGCCCGGCCGGACGCGAGCCGCGAGGAGATCGTCGCGGCGGCGAAAAAGGCGCACGCGCACTCCTTTATCCGCCGGCTGCCGGACGGCTACGACACG
The DNA here is from genome assembly GCA_900321595.1 of uncultured Eubacteriales bacterium. GTDB lineage: Bacteria > Bacillota > Clostridia > Oscillospirales > Acutalibacteraceae > UBA1081. The sequence continues at coordinate 4,491 of ONWP01000303.1, read as the reverse complement.
GTCGTCGGCGCGGACGGCGGCAGCCTGTCGCAGGGGCAGCGGCAGCAGCTGTGCGCCGCCAGACTGTTCCTGGCGCAGCCGAGGATGCTGATCCTGGACGAGGCCACGTCCTCCATCGACACCCGGACGGAGCAGCAGATCCAGGCCGCCTTCACGCGGCTCATGGAGGGGCGCACCGCGTTTATCGTGGCGCACCGCCTGTCCACGATCCGGCACGCGGACGTGATCCTGGTCATGCGCGACGGGCAGATCGTCGAGACCGGCGATCACGAGACGCTGCTGGCGCGCGGCGGCTTTTACGCGGAATTACATCAGGCGCAGTTCGGCGCCGTTTCAACATAAACTCCGGAAAGGGGATCATCATGAAAAAGACGTTCGCTTTCTTTTTGGCAACCCTGATGCTGCTGACGGCGCTGACGGCCTTTGCCGAGGATGACGCGCCGCCGGCGGACACGCCGCTGACGCAGCTGGCCTTCGGACAGCACATCTACATCGGGGGACTCGAATACGTGGTCTCCAAGGTGCCCTACTGCATGGCGGGCGGCCGCGCCGTCCGCACCGAGGAAAACGGGGAGAAGACGGTCTACCTGATCCCGCCGGATCCCACGCGGCATTCCGGCCTGGATATAGCTGTACAGACCGTGCCCGCCACCTGCACGCAGGCGGGGTACACCTACCGTCTGTGCAAGGCCTGCGGCGGACGGTTCGTTACGGGCGAGCTTCCAATCGATCCGAACGCGCACACGGCCGCGGGCGCGTTTGAGGTCATCACGCACCCGACCTGCCGGGACGCGGGGCTGCAGGCGCTGCGCTGCAAATACTGCGGCGAGCTGTTCTCCTATCAGGAGATGCCGCCGATGAGCCTGTACCACCGGGCGGATCCGGACGCGGACTGGACGACCGTGCGCGAGGCGAACTGCGTTTCCGGCGGCCTGCAGGTGAAATACTGCGTGATCTGCGGCGAGATCGCGGAGCGCAGGGATACGCCCATCAACACGAAAGCGCACACCTGGGCGGAGACCTTCACCGTGGACGCGCCGGCGACCTGCGTCGCGGACGGCGCAAAGAGCCGTCACTGTCTGTACTGCGACGCGAAAACGGATGAGACTGTCATCCCCATGGAGCCGGAAAATCACGCCTTTACCGATTATTTTATCACGGATACGGCGGCGACCTGCCGGGAGGACGGCGTGCAGTCGCGGCACTGCGTCAACTGCGGTCTGCGGATCGACGAACAGGTCATCCCCGCCGGCGACGACCATCACGTATTCCTGAGTGAGTATAAGGTTCTGCAGGAGCCGACCTGCTCCGAATTCGGAAAGAAGGCGCACGTCTGCGTGATCTGCGGCTTCACGGAGACGCCGGTGCTGATCCCGAAGACGGCGCACACGTTTGACAGCGGCAGAGAGCTTTCCCGCTCCGCCGACGGCAGAAGCCGCGAGATGCTGTACACCTGCAAGCTCTGCGGACAGACCGAGGAGCGGATCGAGCCGCTGGCGCTGCCGCGCGAGAACCCGGATCCGCTGGTGATCCGCGCGAACGCCAGATGCCGCGTGGACGAGGTCAACCGGCTGGTCTGGCTGGTCTGGGACGGCTACACCGGCGATCAGATCCAGGGCTATTTCGAACACGGATGGCACTATTCGCTGTCCGACAGGGACGGCACGTTCAAAAACGGCCGCGAGCCGCTTCGCAGCGGCGATCAGCTGGTGCTCGACGACGGGGAGGGCGAGGCGATCGTCTATACGATCAGCGTCGCCGGCGACGTGGACGCGAACGGGGAGATCACGGCCCGGGACGCGCGTCTGGCGCTGCGGTATTCCGCCCGTCTGGAGACGCTGACGCCCGTCGGCGCGCGCGGCGCGGACTACAGCGGCGACGGCGTGGTCACCGCGTCCGACGCCCGGTATATCCTGCGCTACTCCGCGGAGCTGGAGTCCGTCCGTCATCCGGCATGGACGTACTGACGCCGCTGCTCCCGGGCGAGCATATCGAGGTTTTCGGGCGGGATCTGCCGCTCATCGTCTCGCAGGCGCACACCTTCGGCACGGACGCCTTTCTGCTGGCGGATTTCGCGCCGAAGGCGAAGCTCTGCGCCGATCTGGGCACGGGCTGCGGCGTGATCCCGTACCTGCTGACGCGCGACCGGAAGGCGCAGCAGATCTGGGCTGTGGACGTGCAGCGCGCCGCGATCGATCAGCTGACGCGTTCGCTCGCCATGCGGGACGGGATCCGCGTCGAGCCGGTGCTTGCCGACCTGCGCGACCTTCCGGCTTCGATCCCGGCCGGGACGCTGGATCTGGTGACGATGAATCCGCCGTATACCGCTGCCGGCGCCGGGCTCCTGAGTGAGAACCGCTCGGACGCTGTGGCGCGGCACGGCACGGCCTGTACGTTTGACGACATGTGCGCGGCGGCGTTCCGGCTGCTGCGCTTCGGCGGCAGCTTCTGCGTGTGCGTCCGGCCGCACCGGCTCAGCGAGCTGTTCTATGTGATGCACGATCACCGCGTGGAGCCCAAGCGTCTGCGCCTCGTGTGCAAAGCCCCGGGCAGAGCGCCGTGGCTGGCGCTGGTCGAGGGCAAGGCCGGGCGCAATCCGGGTCTGGTCACGGAGCCGGATCTGTTCGTCCACGACGGGGACGGCCTTTCGCGCGAGATGCGGCGCATCATGGGCGATTATCAGAACAAGGAGACATTATGACCGGTACACTGTATCTTGTCGGCACCCCCATCGGCAATCTGGGGGATCTGTCGCCGCGGGCGGTCGAGACGCTCGAAAGCGTCGATTTCATCGCGGCGGAGGACACCCGCGTCACGCTCAAGCTGCTGAACCACTTCGGGATCCGCAAGCCCATGGTCAGCTATTACGAGCACAACCGGGTCTACAGCGGGGAGCATATCCTCGCCCGGCTCGCGCAGGGCGAGAGCTGCGCCGTCGTGACGGACGCCGGGATGCCGGCGATCTCCGACCCCGGCATCGACCTGGTGCGCGCCTGCCACGACGCGGGCATTCCTGTGGTCAGCGTGCCGGGCCCCAGCGCTGTGGCGACGGCGGCGGCCATGAGCGGCATGGACGTGACGCGGTTCACGTTCGAGGGCTTCCTGAGCGTCAACAAGCCCAAGCGGAAGCTCCATCTGGACGAGCTGCGGCATGAGAAGCGCACGATGATCTTCTACGAGGCGCCGCACAAGCTGCCGGGGACGCTGGAGGATCTGCTGGCCGTCTTCGGCGACCGGGAGATCGCGCTCATCAAGGAGCTGACGAAGATCCACGAGACCGTCGACCGGACAACGCTGGCGGAGGCGGCCGCGCGGTACCGGGCGAACCCGCCCAAGGGCGAATTCGTGCTGGTCGTGGCGGGAGAGGCGCCGGTGAAGGAAAAGCACACGGCTGAGGAGGCCGTGGAACGCGCCAGAGCCTACGTCGCCGAGGGCTGCTCGCCCAGCGAGGCGGCGCGGCGCGCGTCCCGGGAGACCGGGATCAAAAAGGGCGCGATCTATAACGCGCTGACGGAGGATGCAACATGATCGAATCACTGCGGGATTACTGGTATTTATACGTTGTTCTGCTCGTCCTGATCGGCGTGCTGATCTGGGGCATGACGAAGGCGTCGAAGGCGGTGCGCAGCCGCCGGGAGAATCTGAACAGACAGCGCCGGGAGCTCGAACGCTACAAGTATCTGGTGGAGACCTACCGGGATCTGACGCCGGCGCGGGCGGAGCAGGCCGACGCCGCCGAGCTGGTCGAGGGCGTCGCCGCCGTGCTGCAGTACGAGATCGAGCGCAGCGACAAGGGGCTGATGGCTGCGTTTGACGCGGCCGCCCCCTGGCGTCAGCGGGTCTACGCGATCTGGTACTTCATCGAGGACAGCGAAACGAGCCTGTCGTTTTTCTTCAAAAACAACGGCAAGCCCGTCACGAATCTGGCGGTGGACGTGATCCGCGACGCGGGGCAGGAGCGGCTGTATCTGGCCGCCAAGGCCATGTTCTCCATGTACGACGAGGACAACGACCGGGTGTCGCTGGACAAAAAGACCGTCGCCGAGCTGGACGAGACATTCCCGAAGGTCTACGACAAGCAGGCTCTGTGCGAGGCGGTCAAAGCTTACATTCTGGAGCAAATGCGCTGACGCGCGAAAAGGAGGGTTTCGCATGGCAAACGCGAAAAAGGTGGGGAAGCTGATCCGGGCCGCGCGAACCGACGCGGGTCTGACGCAGGAGCAGCTCGCCCGCAAGGTGAAAAACTGCTCCGCCGCCGATCTGGGGCGCGCGGAGCGCGGCGAGAAGGAGCTGACGACCGAGCAGCTCAAGCAGGTCGCGAAGGCGACGGGCGTCACGCAGAAGTCCCTGCTGGACGCGGCGAAGGGGACCGGGACGACGACGGTCAAGCCCCCGGCGGGCGCGAACACGTCCTCCATGCAGGTGACCGCCTCGGAGCGGAAGCTGGTGCAGCTCTACCGCGCCGCCGACAGCCAGACGAAGAAGGACGCC
>ONWP01000411.1 GCA_900321595.1 uncultured Eubacteriales bacterium | reverse complement strand
GGGGATTGCCGTACTTCTTGCCCAGCACCACGTTGCGGCCCTTGGGGCCCAGGGTGATCTTGACGGTATTGCTCAGCTTGTCGATGCCGGCCAGCAGCGCCTTGCGGGCATCCTCGGAATATGCGATCTGTTTTGCCATGATAATTCTCCTCCCTTAGTCTTCCACGATTGCCAGCACGTCGCTCTGGTGGCAGATGGTGTACTGCTCGTCGTCCAGCTTGATCTCGGTGCCGGAATACTTGCTCATGACGACCTTGTCGCCGACCTTGAGTTCCATCTTGATCTCCTTGCCGTCCACGACGCCGCCGGGGCCGACCGCGATGATCTGCGCGATCTGGGGCTTCTCCTGCGCCGCGGCCGTGATGATGAAGCCGCTCTTGGTGACCTCTTCCGCCTCGAGGAACTTGAGGACGACTCTGTCGCCCAAAGGTTTCAGTTTCATGATATATGCCTCCCGTATGAATTTACGATTTTGGTTTTTAGCACTCTTATCTCCTGAGTGCTAAAACCATTTTAGTATTTTTTTCGTGTTTGTCAAGTACTTCTTGCGATTTTTTTGAAATTTTCCTGTTTTTGCCGCGCCGCGCCGAAACATTTATATTTACAGCGTATCATAATTGACAAATGTCGCTGAGCGTGATAAGATAAAACCAATAAACCGGATAAGGGGGACTGACCCTTGGCTAACAGAAAAGAGGATCTGCGCATCCGCCGCACGCACAAGCTTCTGCGCGACGCCATGCAGCAGCTTTTGACGGAAAAGAGCCTGGACGACATCTCTGTGGTGGAGATCTGCGACCGCGCCATGGTGCACCGCGCGACCTTTTATAAGCACTTCGCGGACAAGTACGAGTTCATGGAATACGTGATCAAGGAGGTGCTCGAGGAGTTTTACACCCAGAGCATCGTCGACCGGGCGGATCTGACGCCCAGAGAGATGTACCGGCGTATCGCGCAGCGCACCGTCGGCTTCGTTGAATCCTACCGGACGATGATCCGCGTGGCCGCCCGTTCGTCGAACAACAACAAGTTCTTCGACTCGGTCAGCTCCGTCGTTTCGCAGGAGATCAGAAAGCTGCTGATCGCCACCAGCGACCACCGGCCCGACATGGACGCGCCGCCGGATATCATCGCCCAGTTCCTGGCGGGCGGCCTGATCAACCTGATCCGCTGGTGGGTCTCCACGGAGAACAGCTACAGCGGCGAGGACATCGTGGAGTTCATCGAGCAGATGATCTTCTCCTCCCGCCGCGGTTCCCATATGAGCGAGCCCGTCCGGCTCGGAATGTGAGACTCGGATGCAGTCGATATACGGGGACAAACGGCCGGCGCTCGAACGCGTCCTGGGCCTCGTGGAGGCGCGGGTAGACGACCTGCGCCGTCAGATGATCGACCGCTACGGCGCCGACCCGGTGGAGCACTGTCTGTCCCGGATCAAAACCGAGGAGAGCATGCGCGAGAAATGCCGGCGAAAAGGCCTGCCGGAGACGACGGAAAGCGCGCTGGGCGTCATCCGCGACGCCGTCGGCCTGCGCATCGTGTGCGCGTTCCTGGACGACGTGTACGCCGTGCGCGATCACCTGTGCGCGGCGCCCGGCTTCGAGGTCGTCGACGAAAAGGATTATATCCGCAACGTCAAGCCCAACGGCTACCGCAGCTTTCACCTGATCCTGCGGGTCGAGGGCTATTTTGTCGAGGTGCAGATCCGGACCATCTCCATGGATACCTGGGCCGCGCTGGAGCATCATATCTATTATAAGAAGGTGACCGGCGGACCCGCGTCGCTCATCGAGGCGGAGCTCAAGCGCTGCGCCGACGAGCTGGCCTCCACAGACATCTCCATGCAGACGATCCGGGATCTGATCTATTCCACGGAGGGATTGTGATATGAAACTTCTGTACGCTGAGGACACCGCCGACCTGAACCGCGCGGTGACCGCGGTGCTGACCATGAACGGCTACGACGTGACAAGCGTCTTCGACGGCCGGGAGGCGCTGGCGAAGCTGGAGGCGGACGCCTTCGACGCGGTGATCCTCGACATCATGATGCCGGGGCTCGACGGCATCGGCGTACTGACTGAAATGCGCCGCAGACGCATCTTCGCGCCGGTCCTGCTGCTCACGGCCAAGGGCGAGGTGGACGACCGCGTCAGCGGCCTTGACGCGGGGGCGGACGACTATCTGGTCAAGCCCTTCGCCATGAAGGAGCTGCTCGCCCGCGTCCGCTCCATGACGCGGCGCGGCACGGAGTATCTGGGCGACGACATGACCGTCGGCGACGTGGCGCTGCGCGCCGGCACCTTTGAGCTGTCGTGCCGCAATACCGTGCGCCTGAGCGTGAAGGAATTCGCCCTGATGCAGGTCTTCGCCGCGTCCGTCGACCGGCCGCTGGAGACCGGGTATCTGATCGAACGCGTCTGGCACGACGCGCCGGAGGCCGACGCGGATACGGTCTGGCTGTACGTCTCTTATCTGCGGGGCAAGCTGCGGGCCGTGGGCTCGCGTCTTTCCGTTGAGGGCGCGCGCGGCGGCGCGTATACACTGGTGTCGGCATGAACGAAAAACAGATCCGCAAGCTCGGACGCAAATTCCTGGCCGTGGCGCTTTTGAGCCTGTTCCTGACCATGTTCCTGATGGGATTGCTGGTCAACGCGGCGATCCTGATCGTCAACGGCTCCATGAACGAGAATCTGTGCCTGTATATCGTCGAGAACGAGGGCGAAATGCCCGCGCTGTCCGACGAGGCGCTTCAGAGGGGCAAGTACCGGGATCTGTCCCGGGAATCCATCTTCTCCACCCGGTATTTCGCCGTGATCTACCGGGAAAACGGCGAAGTGGAGGACGTGATCAACAGTCACATCGCCTACGTGGATGTGAGCCGGATGCTCGAGCTGACCGAGTCGGCGCGGGGCAAGTTGCTCAGCCGCGGCTACGCGCACGGCTATTATTATCATTTTGATCAGCTGGACGACGGCCGCAGCATCGCCGTTTTCATCGACGTGAACAATCAGCTGGACAATATGCGCACGGTCATGGTCGCCACGCTCGGCATCGCGCTGATCGGCGTCGTGATCATGTTCCTGCTGCTGCGTCCGCTGTCAAGGCGCGTCATGCGCAGCGAGGCGAGCAACTCCCGCCGGCAGCAGGAGTTCATCACCAACGCCGGACACGAGCTCAAGACGCCGCTGGCGGTCATCCGCGC
>ONWP01000301.1 GCA_900321595.1 uncultured Eubacteriales bacterium | reverse complement strand
TTTACCATCTACCACAATCCCGTATATGACGGCAGTCAATACAGCAAAATTGTAAATGATCGAGTGGACTATTTTTCTACGGTCAAATTCACCGATCAGGGCACGACCTACACAGAAACGACGATGCTTTACCCGATGGAAGAGGACAGAGCCGTCAGTAAGCTCGCGCGTCTGAAGAGCGCCCGTTTCTCGGTCGTGCTCACCCGTGTTTTCACGGTCATCACGCTTGCGCTTGCCGTCGCGTCGACGGTGACGACGATCATCTCGCTGCTTCGCGACGACCGCGTCGAACAGCTCCCGATCCCGAAATACCTGGTGGATAATCGCTCCAACTCGGACGGCGGGAATCATTCGATCAACTACAAGGCGGTCGAATGCAACCGCGGGGAATACTTCGGCGCGGACTACAAGATCCAGAAGGGCTCCTGCGCAGACCTGATGGCGGACGAGGGCAAACAGTGGCTGGTCCTTTACGCCTCCAAAAACTCAAAGGCGGGCAAGCCTCTGACGCCGGATCTCGTCCTGCAGACGGGCTCCTCGGCGCCGAACGGCTATGACGGATGCGTGCACCTGATCGGTGAAAAGGGCGCTGTCAACATCGCCGGCGACACTTACAGGAAGTATTCGGCCTTCAGCACCGCCTGGCAGAGCATCACCGGTGAAAAGACAATGTACATTTTCGGAAAACTAAGCAAAGAATCAAAGCCCTACGACGAATCCGCGGGCAATTTGACCGCAACGGCCTTCGGACGCGGCACGATGGCGATCATCGGCGTATGCGGTGTCGCCCTCGGCGTGATCATCGGCGCAGTCGGCGCTGTGCTGTTCATCAAAAAGAGAAAGGTGAATGCTGAATGAAAATCCTGAAAACTGTGATCGCGCTGGCGCTGGTGCTGGCTGTCGCGCTGACTGCTCCGCTGCAGGCGGCCGCGGCGGGGAACGAGACGTACGTTTCCGAGCTCTACGTCGCGTACGGCAAGGACGCCGAGGCGGCAAAAAAGGTCCTCACGGACAAGGGGTATACGCCCGTTGAAGGCAACCTGAACGACGGCGGAACCGCCTACGTGATGATGGGCTACAAGACCACGACCGATATCCGCGAGTCCGTGACCGATATCGCCGTGATGAATATGGACGGCGGCTACAGCTTTTACGAATACGAACAGATCGTTGAGGCGAAAAAAACCGAGATCGTCGAAATGCTCAACAAATTCATGGCTGTCATCCGCGAGTACCGCGTGAATCTGCAGAACGACAAGCCCAAGGCGAAGGTCGTGCACGATATCCTGAACAAGTTTGTCGACGACGATTCCGGCATGAAGCTGGGCGATCTGTTCAACAGCGAGACGCTGCAGGATAAGTACGGCGTCCTCAGAAGCACGCGCGCCTACAACCCGAACAAGATCCCCGACATCATCCGGATCTTCCTGCAGGGCAACTCGTATCTGATCGCGACGGTCGAGTCGCTGCTGGCGATCGCCGCGGATACCGCCGACAACACCTGGGTCGACCGCTTCGCGGAGTCGGATCTCGACACGCTGCTGGACAGCATAGAAGCCCAGCGCCCCGACCTGAACACCGAGACAAAGCGCATGCAGTATCTTGAGAACGTATACGGCGACACCGCCGCCTATCTGTCGGCCGAAGCCGGGGAGCTTCGCGCGCAGCTGCTCGACTACGAGGCGACCGGGCTTGATATCACCACGGCCACGCAGGAGCAGATCAACGACACCTTCGGCGACCCGGAAAAGGCGGAGAATGACGAGCAGAAGGCCGAAATCGCGGCGAATGTCGTCGCCTGGGCGGAGCTCGGCGCCATCTATGAGTTTCTGAAGAACTACGAGGGCGGAAACCTCGCGAAGGGCGATCTTCTCGATTTCTTCAAGGAAGAGTCCGAGGACGACGAGGAGCGCTATTACCCGATGGCCGCTTCCCTCTCCGACGGCCAGCGCGGCGGTCTGGATTTCGTCAGTCTGAAGACGCTGATCCGCTACGCGTTTATGGACCCCGCGGCGTTTGAGGCGGAGGTCGCCGCGAATCCCGTCTACAGCGAGCTGACGCAGGAATCGATCTATAAGGGCGTCAACCGCCACGTATTCAACGACGCCAGCACGGCGTACACCGATGCCGCGATGAGAGAGCGCAACACCGCGAATCCTCCCGGACAGGATTCGAAATGGCGCGACGCGAGCGTACTCGCAGTCGGCTTGTGGGGTCTGACCGCGATCTCATGCGCCGGAATGTATATGGTTTACACATCAACCAAGATCGAATATGTCCAGGCGATGACCCGGATAAACGCCGGGCAGGTCGACTATGTAAACAATTCAATGATGAGAGAAGAGCGGGGCGGCTTTGCCATCTTCCGGGCCGCCGCCATCTTCTTCGCGATCGCCGCGACGGTTTCGACCATCTACGCTCTGGCCACGACGG
>ONWP01000300.1 GCA_900321595.1 uncultured Eubacteriales bacterium | reverse complement strand
TGCCGATCTACGTTCCGTTCCTCAACAGCGTATTCTTCCCGCTGGCTGACGCCGCGCAGGGTGCGCACTTCACGCTGGAGTTTAAGGAGCTGTTGATCTCCCTGGCTCTCGCCGCGTCCACCGTACCCGTCTTCGAACTGGGCAAGGCGATCCGTAGAGCTCTCAACAAGAAGAAAGCATAAATACAGTATGAAAAAAACGCAGTTCCCGCGAAGGAGCTGCGTTTTTTTGTGATGCTCAGACAGGCATGTTTCTGCCCTTGCTGTACATCAGCGCCCAGATGCTGAAAATATAGACGACGGTGACCGCGATGTTCGCGTACATCAGCTCGCGCAGCAGGAACATCACGCAGATAAAGGTGACGCCTGTCAGGATGATGAACGGCAGGAAATGTCTGCCGAACGCGTGGCGGCACTTCGCGAAACGCATCGTCAGGAACATGCAGATGTAGTAGAGAACAAAGGAGCCTGTCAGGAACAGCGTCTTGGGGATCAGCGCGACGTTTTCCTCCCGCATGAATTCCAGCGCGACGGAGATGTTGTTGAGCGCGAAGATGAGAAACACATGGAGCATCATGTATCCCAGCCCCGTGGTCTTGCGCTCCCGGTCGATGATGCGGTTGTAGAGCGTCTCGTACGACAGGAACAGTCCGACGACGATCAGAAACGCCATGAGCGCGAAATAGACGCCGTTAAAGGTGAGCCCCTCGCTGAAATACGACGCGATGGAGATGATCATCTCACCGAAGGTGAATACGATATACAGCATGGCGCGTTCGGTCAGGTGCGCGAAGTCGACGCGGCAGCCTGCGATTCTGCCGCCGGTCAGCCAGATCGCGAGGATCCCGAACAGGATCGGCACGTAGGGGATCGGCACGTTTGTCAGACGGAAAACGACCGTGTGCACCGCGATGAGGACGGTCTGCGCGAAGAGGATCGCGGCGGTCGTATACAGCTGGCGGCGGACGGCCGGATCGCTCCGGTTGTTGCGCGTCTCGATCAGGTGCTGGATCGCGATATTGATGAGAATGCACATCCAGGCGGCGGAATACTGATAGACGGAATCCTTCCACGCGGGCCCGATGCCGTTCGCCATGTAATAGAGCAGAAACATGTTGCCGAACAGGAAAACATGATCTCTGACGCCGTTGCGGCCGTAAAGATTGATGTAAAAGGTGGAGTAGTTCCAGATCTGGATCACGGCCAGCGTGCAGCAGACGTACGCGAGCGTCGCGCTCGCCGTGATGAATCCGCCTTCCTGAAGGTGCAGCAGCGAATTGTTCCTGCCGATGATATAGACGAAGATCAGGTCGTAGATCAGTTCGAGATATTCGACCTTTTTTTCCTTCTGCGTGTTATCCAGCGTCTTCACCCCGCGTTTCATTTGCCGCTTCGATGATCCTGTCCGCGATCTCCCGCAGGCAGTCAAGGCTCTCGAGCAGGCTCAGCTCGCGGCGGAAGCCGGCCGCGCCGCGGATGCCGCGCGCGTAGCAGAGCGCGTGCTTGCGCGCCTCGCGGATCCCGATGCGTTCGCCCTTGTCGGCGATGATCGCCGCGACGTGGTCGAGCATGACCTGCATGCGCTGCGCCGCGGGCGGTTCCGGCAGGGATCCTCCGGTCTCCAGCGCGTGCAGAACGTCCCGGAACACCCAGGGTCTGCCCATGGCGGCGCGCCCGATCATGACAAGGTCGCAGCCGGTCTCGCGCTTCATGGAGAGCGCGTCAAGTCCGTTGACGATATCCCCGTTGCCGATCACCGGGACGGTGACCGCCTTTTTGACAGCCGCGATGCCGCTTCGATCCACCGGGGGCGCGTACATCTGCGTCCGCGTTCTGCCGTGGACGGTGATGCAGGCCGCGCCGCCGGCCTCCGCGGCCAGCGCGCACTCGACGGCGTTGCGGCTCTGTTCATCCCAGCCCAGACGCATTTTGACCGTGACCGGAACGGGCGCGACCTTCGCCGCGGCGGCGACGATCCGCTCGATCTTCGCGGGATCGCGCATCAGCGCAGAGCCGGAGCCGTTTTTCGTCACCTTCGGCGCGGGGCAGCCCATGTTGAGATCGATGAAATCCGGTTTTTCCGTCATAACGACCGGCACGGCTTCGGCAATATAGGACGGATCGGCGCCGAACAGCTGGATCCCGGCGGGGCATGTCCTGTCGTCGAACCGCATGAGGCGGGCGGATTTGCCGTCGCCCATCACGAGGCCCTTCGCGGAAACCATCTCGCTGACCGTGAAGACAGCGCCGAAGGAGGCGCACAGGCTGCGAAACGCGCTGTCCGCCACGCCGGCCATAGGCGCCAGCGCGGCGCCCTCCGGGATCGTCAGGTCTCCGATTTTCATGGTGGTCTCTCCGTTTCAGTCTTTTTCGTATGATTCTATTCTTTTTGAAGCGATTTGTCATAACCCGACTGAAATTTTGATAGAATTTCAGTCGGGTGCCTTTTGGATGGTTTCCCATTTCAGGTCTCCATAACAGTAATTTGCGTGGTATACCTTGCCGTCTTCTGTGACAAAAATGATTCCTCTGGGTCCTCCCATTACACCGCCTTCGGCGATTTGAAAAAAGGTTGTACCATCAAGAATATCTTTTATAAAGGTTTCGTTGTTTAGATCGATCGTGCCTATCATTTATCGTATCACGTCCCGATCTCTTTGATCCATATGACGCTGTTTACGTTCATGGTGAATGTCAGGTTTTCGGTCGTTTCGTCGATCTCGCCATTGTGCGCATAGTCCAGGCGATAGATTTCGTATCTGCTGTTTTTGCCGAAATCCACATGAACGGTTTTTTCGTCCGCGTCGGCAAGATCGCTGTAGTAGGTCAAAAGCGCTGAAACTCTGCCGTGTTCATCCACGCCGCAAAGTGCGAAGACGTCGTCAACGCTGTTTTCTGAACGGATTTCTTTTTGCAGCGCGTAAAACTGTCCGTACCAATACAGCACATAATATCCGGGCAATTTCTCGTAGGTGTAAAAATCAAAGACGCCGTTAAAGACAGACGGGCGCGT
>ONWP01000358.1 GCA_900321595.1 uncultured Eubacteriales bacterium | reverse complement strand
CTCTGCTGACCGACGCCGACTTTGAGCGGCTGCTGCTGGCGAATTCGGCGGCGGAGCGCCTGTCCGTCCTGCAGTCGAAGGGCTACGCCACGGACGCGCCGGACGAGATGCTGACGAAGCGTCACGCGGACGCCTGCGCGTTCCTGCGGGAGGTTTTGCCGGAGCCGGACGCGCTGGCGTGCCTCTTCATCGAAAACGACTTCCACGCCGTAAAGACGGCCATCCGCGACGGCATGACCGGGAAGGATTCCTCCGGTCTGCTGCTGACGCCCGCCGTGTACGACGAAAAGGAGATCTACCGCCTGACGCTCGCCCGGGAATTCGACAGCCTGCCGCAGGCGCTCGCCGCCCCCGCGCGGGAGGCCTCCGACACGCTGACGCGCACGGGCGCGGCGTTTCTGGCGGACAGCATCCTTGACAAGGCCTGCGCGAAGACCGCGATCGACCTCGCGAAGAAGACGCGCAGCCGGATGCTGATCGACTACGCCGAGGCGAAGGCCGATCTGGGCTCGATCAAGGCGGTGCTGCGCTGCGCGCGCGCCGGAAAAGACCGCGAGGCCATGGCGCTGGCCGCGGCGGACTGCGGCACGCTGGACGCGCAGGCGCTTCTGGACGCCGCCGGGCAGGGGGAAAGCGCCCTCGCCGGCTGGCTCGACGGCACCGATTACGCCGAACAGGGGCAGGCGCTGCGTCAGAGCGACGTCGCCTTCGAGCGCAGCTGCGACGACCGGCTGACCGGGATCATCGAGCGCGGAAAAATGACCGCGTTCGGCGTGGAGCCCGTCGCGGCCTACTATCTGGCCGCCGAGAGCGAGCTGCGCACGGTGCGCATCATCCTGGCGGCGAAGCAGGCGGGGTTCGCCCCCGAAACCATACGGGAAAGGATACGGCTCAGTTATGTATAAGGTGTGCGCCATCGGCGATTCCGACAGCATTTTCGGCTTCGCGTCCGTGGGACTGGACGTCTTTCCCGCGGAGGACGAGGCGCGCGCGCTGCAGCTGCTGCGCGACGCGTATAAAAAAGAGGAGTACGCCGTGATCCTTATCACGGAGAAGCTGGCTTGCGCGCTGCAGAGCGAGATCGCCAGATTTGACGCGGACGTGCTGCCCGCCGTCGTCCCCATCCCCGGGACGGACGGCAACACGGGGCTGGGGCTCAGAGCCCTTTCCCGGTACGTGGAGCAGGCCGTGGGCTCCGACATCCTGAAAGATTGAGCGAGAAGGAGAGCGACTGCATGAGTAAGGGTACGATATTGAAGGTCGCAGGGCCCCTGGTCATCGCCGAGGGCATGCGCGACGCGAATATGTCCGACGTGGTGCGCGTCAGCGACGAACGGCTGATCGGCGAGATCATCGAGATGCACGGCGACAAGGCGTCCATCCAGGTCTATGAGGAGACCGCCGGCCTGGGGCCGGGCGCGCCCGTGGAATCCACCGGCGAGCCCATGAGCGTGGAGCTTGGCCCCGGCCTGATCGGCAATATTTTCGACGGGATCCAGCGGCCGCTGGAGGAGATCATGGCCCGCATCGGGCCGAACCTCAACCGCGGCGTGGAGGTCCCGGCGCTGAGCAGAGAGAAGAAATGGCGTTTCGCGCCGAAGGTCTCCGCCGGCGACGCGGTCGAGCCCGGCGATATCATCGGCGTCGTGCAGGAGACCGACGTGGTGGAGCACCGGGTGCTCGTGCCCGTCGGCGTGACCGGGACGATCGTGTCGATCGCGCCCGGGGACTACACCGTCACCGATACCGTGGCCGTCGTGCGGACGGACGCGGGCGAAAAGGCGCTGACGCTGATGCAGAAGTGGCCCGTTCGCCGGGAGCGTCCCCGGCAGCGCAAGCTGTCGCCGAACCGTCCCCTCATCACCGGCCAGCGTGTCGTGGACGCGCTCTTTCCCATCGCGAAGGGCGGCGTCGCGGCGATCCCCGGCCCCTTCGGCAGCGGCAAGACCGTCACGCAGCACCAGCTTGCGAAATGGGCGGAGGCCGACATCGTGGTCTACATCGGCTGCGGCGAGCGCGGCAACGAGATGACCGACGTTCTGAATGAATTCCCGGAGCTGATCGATCCGCACACGGGGCGCAGCCTGATGGAGCGCACCGTGCTGATCGCGAACACCTCCGACATGCCTGTG
>ONWP01000307.1 GCA_900321595.1 uncultured Eubacteriales bacterium | reverse complement strand
TTCGTCTTCAGCAGGATTTGACTATCGTCAAGACCCAGCGCGGATTTCGTTCTCCTTACGGCGTCGATGAAATTCTTGTCGTACGTGGAGTTCTCGTCGTGCTGGAAAATAAAGCCGACCTTGATATCGCTTTTGGAACCGGCGTTTCCGGATCCGCTTCGCGTTGTGGCTGCGGTTGTGGTCGTTGTCGCTTTTGTTGTCGGCGCAGCTGTAGTCGTCGTCTTTTTGAAAGTCGACGCAACTGTTGTGGGCACAGCCTTTGTTGTTGGAACAATCACTTTCTGCATCGTTTTTTTCAGATTATTCCTGTTATCAAACAGATAACCTTCCCGCACAGAGCCGTTTCTGACCATATATTCCACATACAAATGCCCGTTGGAGTGATCGGGCGGATCACCGGCTTGTCTGCCCAGCGGCAGATCCGAATGCATATGCGATTCCACCTGGAAACCGTAGTTCTTCACGGCTGCGATCAGTTGATCTTTCCTGCTGTAAACAGTCCCGGATATTTTTTCCTGATAATCCGAGCCGCCGCTGAACTCCTGACTGATATAATCTACCGTTTTAACCAGTTTTTCGCCGTCGATTCGGAAGGCTGTGTATTGTTCCAAAAATGCCCGATGCGCACCGTCCAGCATGGTTCTGATGTAGAACCGGATCTCATTGTTTTCGTACGTACAACAGATCACCCGGTTCTCAAACAGGGAGTACTGATCAGAAAGAACCGTCTGTTCGTCGTTCATCATCACGACTTTATGCTTATTCTGGTCATAGGCAAACAGATCGATTTCAATATTCGCCAATTTGTCAGACGCGCCGTCGAGCGTAGTCGCATTGATGATTTTACACGCCGCCATTTCGGGGACGTCGTCACCGTTCATGTCCTCAACGATAACGCCGAAATACCCAACATTCTGCGCCGCGCTGTCCGGCGTAAAACGCGTCCCGCCCGGCTTTTGAAGCGTATTGACCGCGTACGACGCCAACGAAGACCGTGCGATGTCCTGAATTTCAGCGGCAGCGGTATCCGATTCTGTCACCGCGCTATCGCCGTCCGCGTTATAGCTGCTGCCTGAATCAGAAGGCCCGCTGAACACGACAATCAGAAGTGCCGCGATCAATACGACGGCAACAGCCCCTAATGCGATCAGCGCGATCATTCTCTTTTTTTTGTCGTCCATTTTCGGCGGTGTCTGCGGCGCGGCGACACCCTGTTTCTGCGCGTACGTCTGCTGCTGCGCGTATGCCTGTTGCTGCCCAAATGCCTGTTGCTGCGCGTATGCCTGCTGCTGCGCATATGCCCGTTGCTGCGCATATGCCTGCTGATTTGCGTATGTCTCCTGCTGACCATAGCCCTGCTGAGGCACCTGTGACATTGACGCACCCGGGATCTCTGCCCGGGACTGACTGTGATACGGGTCCATGTTTCCCGAAAAAGACGACTGTCGGAGATCATTCCCCCAGCGCGTCTGTCCGGCGCCGGTTCCCGCCTGCCCGATCGACCACGCGTCCGCGGACTGGATATTGAAAAACTCGCCTGAAGATTCGCCGCCCGCGCGCGTCGGATCGTTCCGTTCAAGATCTGACATATCAACACCTCAATTCATATTTAAAATACCATAATGATAGCCGGAAATCAAGTAAAATAAGAACCGCCGGCATCAACCGACGGTTCCGTTTCATCGCAGATTCAGATCAACGCCTGAAAGCGCGCGGCGCCCTTTGTCATCAGACGCCGGTACGCGACGGCGGCGAGCAGAGAGATCACCGCGATCGCGGCGGTCACACCGATCCACGCGTCGGTAAAGAGGCCGACGGCGGTCACGATGCCGCACAGGAGTACAGCGCCGCTGTTGGCGAGCATGGCGAGCAGTCCCGCGATGCTCTGCTTGACGGCCTGCGCCTCGCTGGTCCAGGTCAGCATGGGTCTTTTGACGCCGATCGACAGATCCGCGCAGGCGCAGTACACCGTATAGATCACCGCCCAGACGGCCGACAGCGCCATGACCGCGGGACCCGTATACAGCGCTCTGGACAGCCCGAGCGCGAAAACGACCGCGGGCGGCGCCGTGACGATAATGTGCGGCGCGAGCTTCGCGCGCAGGATCGTCTTCGCGGGCACCGGCAGCGTCTGCGCGAGCCAGATCGCCTTGCCCTCCAGCGAAACAGACGGGGCCGACACGTTGTTCATCGAAGCCAGTACGCCGATCAGAAAGATGGCGCCGATGGCCGCCGCGCTGTCGCCGCCGTCCGCATCCAGATAGATCGCGCTCAGGAATGACAGGAAGTCCGGCCGAATGAACAGCGCGACGCCGACAGCCAGCATCATCACGGAGGCCAGACAGCAGTTGAGGATATACGCGCTGCTCGAGCGCAGGTGCCGCAGCTCCTTCCGCACGAGGGCGCGCCCGAAGCTGACGCCCGCGGTGGTCTTGCCGGTATAGACGGCCTTTTTGCCGGAGCGGTTTGCCGTGGACAGCCGCAGGAAATTCCGCGCCATGACGGCGTAGGTCAGCGCGAAGAGCGCCGCGATCACGCCGATGCACGCGAGCAGCTTCAGCACGTCACCCAGCGCGGCGTTGCCGATCCAGACGGCGGGCGCGAACGACTCTTCAAGCCGCTTGGCGACCTGCGCCATGCCATAAGCCAACCCCTGCATCAGGCCGGAGAGCCTGTAATAGAACGCGAAATAGACCGCGAAAAAGGCCAAACCCGCGATGGTGGTCAGCGTCGTCTTGCTGCGCACCTTGACGTGCGCCGCGATCAGCGCGATAAAGAACGCCAGAACGCTCGAGACGACCAGCGACAGCAGCGGCAGCGAAACGCACAGCAGGAGCATCGCGGCAAGCGTCGCCGCGTTAAAACCGTCATAAATGAACCAGTTTATGTAGCCGGGCAGCAGGAAAACCAGTTGAAAAAAAGCCGTCAGCGTGTAGACGCTGATCATGCGGGACGCAAGGATCATACCCGGCTTCAGCGGCAGCGCAAACAGCAGATCGTTGTCCTTCGCCTTGTAAAAGGCCGAGTAAGCGGCCGCCGCGCCGCCGAGGATCCCCATAAAGAACGCCGCCGCGATGACGATAAAGAAATACGTCCAGCCGAACCCGGACTCGCTGGCCGAGCCCGCGACCGGATTGAGCGCCATGAAGATCATGACCGAAAACAGAACGTCGATCGCCGCGAGGATGATAAGGTTCGTCTTCGCGCTGCGTTTTCTGCCCCGCTTCCCGGCGGAGCCGTATCCGCTGATCTGCTCCCGGAGCTGCTTTTTGAGCAGCGTTTTGAACTGTTTCGCGTCACGCATGATGATCCACCAGTTCCAGGAATACATCCTCAAGCGTGCTGTCGCCGATGATCTCATCCGTGCGGCCGTCCACGACCAGTTTTCCGCCGCGGATGATGGCGATGCGGTCGCAAAGCTTTTCCGCCACCTCAAGCACGTGGGTGGAGAAGAAGATCGCGCCGCCCCGGTCGCAGGTCTCGCGCATGAGCAGCTTCAGGTCGTGCGCCGCCTTGGGATCGAGTCCCACGAAGGGCTCGTCCATGATGATCAGCTTCGGCTGCCGGATGAGCGCCGCGATGATGGCGAGCTTCTGCTTCATGCCGTGGGAGTACTCCCCGATCGGCTGCGCCAGATCCCGCGTCAGCTCAAAGAGGTCGCCGTACTGCTTGATACGGCTGTCTCGGTCGGCGCGCTCGATGCCGCACACGTCGCCGATGAAGGTCAAAAACTCAATGCCGGTCATGTAATCGTACAGATCGGGGTTGTCCGGGATATACGCCAGCGACTGCTTGCACGCCAGCGGATCCTGCCGGATGCTGTGGCCGTCCACGTAAATCTCGCCCGCGTCGAAGCCCAGGATGCCGCAGCAGGCCTTGAGGGTCGTCGTCTTGCCCGCACCGTTGTGTCCGATGAAGCCGTAGACCTCACCCGGCTGAATGTGCAGC
>ONWP01000297.1 GCA_900321595.1 uncultured Eubacteriales bacterium | reverse complement strand
TTATAAGGATCAATTCTCGTCTGACGGGAACGCTTTGCCCGCCAGCAGGAAATAATCGACGTCGCGCTGAAACACGCGCAGGATCTGATCGGCGTTCGCCTCGAGATCCGGCTGCGATGTAATCTCACGCAGGCCGCTGCCGACGTATTTGGTGAAGTCCTGCTGCGGGTTGGAGATCCTGAGCCTGGCGTCCGGCACGTAGGTCTTCATCTTTTCCGTATAGTCTTCGATCTCTTTCTCACAGTAGTTGTCCATCGTCAGAACGGTCTGGCGCAGGCCGTGGCTGAGCGAAACGCCGTCCTCCAGTCGATTGTCGCCGAAGTACACAGCCGCGTTTCGGGTCAGAGCAGGGTCGTCGACCGGTATCCGGCCGAAGGTCATTCGCCCCTCCACCTCCGTGAAATAATCGAGCGCGCGCAGATCCGCGGCCGCCTGCACGGACCGATCCAGTCTGCCCTGCATCATCGCCGGGGTATACGTGTTCCCGGTGAGCGTGATCGCGTTGGCCTCGATATCGTTGAGCATGATCTGCTGCAGCTCGATGAACGCCGCGCGCAGCGTCGGCGCGGTTTCTCGCGACAGCGCGCCCGTTTCATAGTGGGAGACGGCGGCTTCGCAGTACGCGAAGATCGTTTGCTCTTTGTCGGGCAGCTCGGACAGGTCGTACGCTTCCCCGAACGCGGCAAGGCGATCCGCGAACGCGGCGACAGCCAGCAGGCCGTCGTCCACAGAAGCTGTTTCCATCGTTTTTATACAGTTTTCCCGCGCGTGATCCAGGTCGATGAACGCCTTCATCGTGTTTGCCTGCCGCGTATCAACGTCGCGCAGCAGCGACCCGGCTTTGTCATAATCCCCGGCGTCGAACGCCTCGAGCGCCTCGCGGACACGGTAGCCGTCGGAGTCCATATAGAAATAGGCGGAGATCCCGCCGGCCAGTCCGACGATCAGCACGGCAAGGACGGCGGCCGCGACCCGGAAGCCGACCGATTTCTTCTTCGGCTTCGGCGCGGCCGGCGGCTTCGCAGGATCGATCGCGGCGGGCGTCGGCGTCTGATACCGCGGGATCCCCGTTCCGGGATTGCCCGCAGGATTCGGCGGCGAGTAGACCGGACGGGACTGCGGCGGTTGCTGCTGCGGCGGCTGCGGCTGCGGCGGCTGCGGCGGACGCGCGGGCTGCGCCGTCTCAGCGGGCTGCGGACGCGGCGCGGCGACGACCCAGTCGTCCGCGGGCGTGAGCGAAAAGACGTCGTTTGACCTGTCCGGGGTCTGCGGATTCAATTCGTCAAACGGATCGGGCATGCTGCAAAGAACCTCCTTCGCGCTGCATCGGCAGCCAGGTTTCCCGCCGGGCAGCGTTATTCCGCGTGATAGGCGCCGAAAACCGATTTGACCAGCGCGCGGAACTCCTCATAGGCCGGCACGCCGGCGAACTCCGACAGCAGGTCGGCGACCTCGCCGTAGAACCAGCCCTGCACGGACGGATCCTTCTGCTCGTGGAAGATCGCCCAGGTCTCCTCGCCCATGGCGACCATATCGCTGTGGATGCTGCGCAGATTGGACAGCCGGTCCGCCAGGATCACGATCTTTTCGTCGCGCGAAGCGCCGTCCTTCAGGTGCTCGAGCAGCGCGACCTTGCGGTCCATCCAGGAGTCCGCCGCCGAGTGCACCGGATCGAAGGGCTCGGTATCCGCGAGCACGAGCGTCGTGACCCGGGAGCCGAAGCGGGAGCGGATCTGCTCCGCGGACGCGCCGGCGTCCTCGATCGCGTCATGCAGCAGCGCCGCGATCAGCACATCCTCGTCCACAGTCATGCTCGACGCGATGGCGGCCGCCTCCATGGGGTGCAGGATAAACGGATTGATGCTGCCCTTGCGGTGCATGCCCTGATGCACCTCGGCGGCAAAGTAGAGAGCGTCTTCAAAACGTGACATGTCGATCCCTGCCTTCGCTTTTTTTTCATTGTACTATAAGACAATACCCAAATCAAGCATGAATGTGTAAAATATTATGTATTTATTGCATTTTACGCGCGAACGTGATAAAATCGCCGGGATCGACCTGTACGGAGGGATGACTTTGACGACAGCAAACCGGATCACGATCGTGCGCATGACGCTGATCCCCGTTTATCTTATACTGATGTATCTTGACAAGACGCCGTGGGCGCTGGGCGTATTCGTCGCCGCGTGCCTTTCCGACGCGCTCGACGGCTTCATCGCCCGGCACTACGACCAGATCACGGTCTTCGGCAAATTCATGGACCCGCTGGCGGACAAGATGCTCGTGATCGCGGCGATGTGCGTTTTCGTCCAGCGGGGGCAGATGCCCGGCTGGGCGCTCGCGGCGATCGTCTTCCGGGAGATGGCGGTCTCGGGCGTGCGCATGATCGCGTCGGAGCAGGGCACGGTCATCGCGGCGGCGGTCTCCGGCAAGATCAAGACGGCGGTCACCATGGCCGCGCTGTGCGCGATGACGCTCTTCCCCGACCTCGCGGCCGTAAACGTCGTCTGCTGGGCGCTGATGATCGCCCTGACGCTGATCTCCGGCGCGGAGTACCTGATCCGCAACCGGAAGATCTTCCTGCAGGATCAAAAGAAGGAAGGCTGATCGCCCGGCGGAGCAAACGCCATAGAAAAAGCGGCCCGCGCGAGCCGCTTTTATATTGCCGTCAAATCGGCGTTCCCGACTCGCGAACGCGGAAATCAGCCGTATGTCATCAGGGATAAACGTCGCGGGCCCGGAACAGTTCCGAGCCCGTCTGTGTTTTTCGGAGCGAACGTGCCGCGGGTCGGCGCTGCGCGCCGACCCGCGGGGGTAGAAGGGCATGCCCGTCTGTTGTTTTGTTCGTATACGGCGGTTCAGATTTCAGTTTCCAGCTTCGCGGAGTAACGCAGGATCTTCCGCGCCTCGCCCGCGAGCAGCTTGCCGTCGCCGTTGAGGTCGCAGTTGACGAACGCCTGTCCGGTCAGCGTCTCCAGCTTCGCCGAAGCGCGCAGCACCAGCCGCGCGTCGTTCGCCAGGACCTTGCCGTCCAGATTCGCGTCCCCGCGCAGTCCTGCGGTCGGCGGCTCGGTCTTCGGTTCGGTTTTGGGTTCCGTTTTAGGCTCAGTCTTGGGCTCAGTCTTGGGCTCCGTTTTGGGTTCAGTCTTGGGCTCCGTTTTAGGTTCAGTCTTAGGCTCGGTCTTGGGCTCCGTTTTGGGTTCTGTCTTCGGTTCAGTCTTCGGCTCGGTCTTAGGCTCGGTCTTAGGCTCGACAAGCATCACGCCGCAGCGGTCGCACTTGCCGTCCGCGTTCGGCGCGGTGTGTCCCTTCGCGGGGATCGGCTGCTGTTCCGCGAGCGTCTCGCCGCAAACAGCGCACTTCACGCCCTCGGTCAGACCGGTCTCCGTGCATGTCGCGGCCTTTTCGGGCACCGTCTCGGGCGTGTGCCCCTTCGCCG
>ONWP01000296.1 GCA_900321595.1 uncultured Eubacteriales bacterium | reverse complement strand
ATCCCGTACTGATTGAGCACATACAGCGCCGCCTGCTGCCCGGTCATTCCCCGTGAATTGGGGATCTTTTGATATTTCTTATAGGTGGATTTGACCTTGATCTGCGCGATGATCGCCAGGATCATCGCCGGCACGACCAGAACGATGTAAAGCCAGATGCCTTCCATGGAATAGTAATGCATCAATCATCCCTCCCTAAAATGATCCCATCCGGATCGTGTCCGGCCAGAAACGCTTTCGATTCCATATTCTTTGCGCCCTCAGGCTGGATCTGCGTCAGCTCCAGCAGTCTGCCGTCGCCGCAGACGCAGTAAAGTCTGCCGTTTTCCGCGATCAGCGTCCCGGGCGCTTTGCCGCTTCGCTGATCCGTCATGCGCGACTGACGCAGCTTGACGCGCTTGCCCCGCATGGTCGTCACGGCGACCGGCCAGGGGTCCATGCCGCGGATCTTGTCGTGGATCGCCTGCGCGGGGCGCGTCCAGTCGATCACGGCCTCGTCCTTTGTGAGCATCGACGCGTAGGTGGACAGGCTGTCGTCCTGTTTGACCGGCACGATCCGTCCTGCCGCGACGTCCGGCAGCGTCTCCGTCAGCAGCTTGCCCGACAGCGCCGCGAGCGCGTCGAAGACCTCGCCCGCCGTCTCGTTTTCGCCGATGGGATAGACGAGCGGTCTCAGGATATCGCCGGTATCCAGTCCCGCGTCCATGCGCATGATGGTCAGCCCCGTCTGCGCTTCCCCGTCGATGACGCTGCGCTGGATGGGCGCCGCGCCCCGGTATTTCGGCAGAAGCGAGCCGTGGATATTGATCGCGCCGTACCGCGGGATATCCAGCACCCGCTGCGGCAGGATCTTGCCGTAGGCGGCAACCACGATGAAGTCGGGCGCCTCGGCGCGGATGCGTTCATACGCTTCGTCCGTTTTCAGCGTTTTCGGCTGATAAACCGGCAGTCCCCGCCCGAGCGCGGCTGTTTTGACCGCGGAAGGCGTCAGGATCTGCTTGCGTCCGACAGGTTTGTCCGGCGTCGTGACGACGAGTGTCACCTCGTAGCCGCCGTCGCACAGCGCTTCCAGCGCCGGCACGGCGAAATCCGGCGTCCCCATATAGACGACGCGCATCGTCATCCCTCCGTTTCGTACATGGATTCGCCCTCGGCCAGCTTATCCCGGAACAGGATCCCGTCCAGGTGGTCGATCTCATGGCAGAAGCACCGCGCCAGCAGGCCTTCGCCCTCAACCTCAAACGGTTTGCCGTTTCGGTCCTGCGCCTTGACGCGCACATGCATGGGACGACAGGTGATGCCGCCCCTGCCGGGGATCGACAGACAGCCCTCCGCCTCCTTCTGCTCGCCGTCAGACGCGATGATCTCGGGATTGACCAGCTCCAGATACCCGGATTTGTCCTCCGTGCAGTCGAGCACGACGGCGCGTTTGAGGATGCCCACCTGGACGGCGGCAAGTCCCACGCCGTTCGCCTTATACATTGTATCGCGCATATCGTCCAGCAGTCTTGCGAGCCGCGCGTCAAATTCGGTCACGATCCGCGAGTGCTTCCGCAGGATCGGGTCGGCCTCCGTTTTGATCATTCTGTAAGCCATTGAAATCGCACTCCTTCAAAATACGCTCTCGGGATTGACGTCCGCGTAGATCCTGATCGTATTATATCTTTTATTATTTGAAAATACCTTTAAGCAGTCCGCCATCACCGCCCGGAACGGCGCGTCAAAGCGGCATTTGAGGATCAGCCGCTCCCTGTACCGGCCGCCCACCTTCGCCACGCGGGGGCTGACAGGCCCCAGGATGATGACCTTCACATCGTCCCGCGCGTCGATGCGTTCGCGCAGCATATGCAGGAACGCGCCCGCCGCGTCGTGGACGTGCTTTTCGGACACGCCGGAGAGCCCGACCACGCAAAGATCGCAGTACGGCGGATAGATCATCGCCTTGCGGATGCGCAGCTCCGTTTCAAAGAACGCGTCGTAATCCTGCCCGGCGGCCAGCGCGATCAGCTCGTTTTCCGGCTCCATCGTCTGGATGACCGCGCGCCCGGCGTCCTGACCGCGCCCGGCGCGTCCGACGACCTGCGTCAGGAGGGAAAACGTCCGCTCCGCGCTGCGAAAATCGTCGTTGTACAGCTGCTGATCCACCGAGATCACGCCGACCAGCGTCACATTCGGAAAATCAAGCCCCTTCGCCACCATCTGCGTACCGATCAGGATGTCGTAATCCCCGCGGGCAAACGCGCCGAGTTTCTGCGTATGCGCGTCCTTTCCGGACGTCGTATCCGCGTCCATGCGCAGAACGCGCGCGTCCGGAAACGCCGTTTCCAGCTCCTGCTCGACCTTCTGCGTGCCGAACCCGGCGAACCGGGCGGTATCGCCGCCGCACGCCGGGCAGACTGTCGTCAGGCCGCGGGAATACCCGCAATAGTGGCACATGAGACGGTTGTTCGCGCTGTGATAGGTCAGGGAGATCGAGCAGTTGGGGCAGGTCATGACCTTGCGGCACCGGGTGCAGCTGATAAAGGTGTTGAAGCCCCGCCGGTTGATGAGCAGGATCGACTGCTTTCCGGCACGCAGATTGTCGTCGAGCGCGCCGCGCAGCACCGGCGTCAGCGTCTGAAACCCGTCCGTCGGATCGCGATCCGCCAGATCCGCCGTGATGACCTGCGGCAGCGACGCGCCGCCGTAGCGGCCGGAAAGCCGCGTCAGCGCGTAGCGGCCGGATTTCGCCATCGCGAACGTCTGAACAGACGGCGTCGCGGAGGACAGCACCAGCAGTGATTTATGATAAGCGCACCGGAACCTGGCGACCTGCACGGCGTCGTACCGGGGGCTCATCTCTGATTTATATGAGCTTTCCTGCTCCTCGTCCACGACGATCAGGGAAAGCTTCTCAAACGGCGCGAAAACGGCGCTGCGCGTGCCGACGACGATATCCGCGTCAAACGCGCGGATCCGCTTCCACTCGTCCATGCGCTCGCCGACAGAAAGGCCGGAATGCAGCACGGCCACGCGGCTGCCGTATCGCGCGCGGAACATCGCCAGCAGCTGCGGCGTCAGCGCGATCTCCGGCACCAGGACGATCGCGCCGGTATCCCGGGGCTTCTCGTCTATGAGCTTCATATAGACGCGCGTCTTGCCGCTGCCCGTCACGCCGTAGAGAAGCGCCGTCTCGCCCCGGGCGCCTGCGCGCATTTCGTTCAGACGATCATAGGCCGCCTGCTGCTGCGCGTTGAGCGCCTGCTCCGGCGCGTCGTAGCGTTTCTCGAGCTCCGCGCCGGCCGGCGTGCGCCGGACCTGCACCTGTTCGTAATCGACAACGCCCATGCGGTGCAGATTCTCGACCACGACCGCCGTCACGCCCGTGTAATAGCAGATCTCCCGCACCGTCGCGGACGCGCTGTTCGCAAGGAACGCGACGACCAGCTTCTGTTTCGCGGTGAGCTTGACCTCCGGATCCTCCGGGTCGAAATCCGCCCGCAGCCGTGCGATGCGCTGTGTCGCGTCGCCCATGCGCCGCACGGTGTTGGTATTGCGCATGAGAAATCCTTTTCCGTACAGCGACTGCACGGCGCCGGATTCCGGCGGCAGACCCGCCTTTTTATAAAGAGCGTCCTCCTCCATGAAGTCGTCCCGCTGACGCAGAACGTCCAGGATCTGCCGTTCCTGCTGCGTGACGCTCAGCGGTTCGCTGTCCTCCAGTCCGGGCGAAAGCCGGTAGGTCTCCACCGTCCGGAAGAGCAGACCGGCGGGCACCATGGCGCGCACCGCGTCATATAAGGTGCAGAACGTGTGCTCCGCCATCCACTCGGCCAGCAGGAGCAGCTCCTCCCGCAGGATCGGCGCCGGGTCGAGCACCTGCAGGATGGGCTTCAGCTTGCGGTCCGGCTGCGCGTCCCGGACGTCAAAGACGACGCCCTGCCGCTGCTTTGAACCGGCCCCGAAACTGACAAAAACCCTACACCCTTTCAGCGTATCCGCGGACACGCCTTCAGGTATAAGGTAGTCATAGAGCCGATCAAATCCGTATGCGGTCTGCGCGAGAGCTACCGCTGCGATTTTCAAGGAAGCGCCTTAGAACTCCGGCTGATCCGGTCTGCCGGGAACCGAGTCCCCGGGAATGATCTCCCAGTCTCCGGCCAGATATTCGCTGACGGCGATGCTGACCGCCTTGTCGAGAATCTCGCCGCACTCGGCCTCGCTGCGCTCGTAAAGCTTGTGCTTCGCGGTCACGTCGGTGATGTTGTCGTTGCTGTGCGCAACCTCATCGACGATCTGTCTGGCCCGTTTCGCCGTCGCGGCGACGAGCTCATAGCGGCTGATGCCGCCCTTGAGCATATCGTGCAGATCTACATTCAGCATGATGCAATTCCCCTCATGGTCATTTGACCGGTTGTTTTATCGTTTGATGAGATTATACACCTTTTCCACGGTCTCGTCAAGTACGTCGTTGACCACGACGTAGGTGTATTCGCCGGCTCTCTCCATCTCGCGCTTCGCGGCGTCCAGACGGCGGACGATCGACTCCTCGCTGTCGGTGCCGCGCCCGCGCAGACGGCGCTCCAGCTCCTCAAGAGACGGCGGCTCCAGGAATACGGAGACCGTCTCCGGATATTTCCGGCGGATGGAATCCGCGCCCTGCACGTCGATGACCAGCAGGACGGTCTTGCCGCGCCCGGCGCGCTCGAGCACGTCTGACTTGAGCGTCCCGTAGCGGTACAGCCCGTACTGCGCGTGCTCGTAAAAGCCGTCCTCGTCGATAATCCGGTCAAACGCCTCGTCGTCCATAAAATGGTAGT
>ONWP01000098.1 GCA_900321595.1 uncultured Eubacteriales bacterium | reverse complement strand
GGCTTCAGCCGGTTCCGACTCTGTAAATGGCTGTTTTCAGAATAAAAATAAGTCGTTCGCCGAATTTTATTTTAACACATTATTCCGACGCTTGTCAAATGACCCGGACTTACGATGGTCTTCCTTGTGTTCCGGCAGGCTAATGAGAAATATGATGCGGACTACGACGAAAACGAATATGAAGATGACTGACATTGTTATCGCGGTGATTTGACCATGTGCGCGGACAGACGCATTGAACTGTGAGGAAGAGTGATGATCGTCCAAGATGAAAACGTGTGGGATTACCGAAAATGATCACTTACCGTTAAGCGTTAAACGCACCAGAATGCGGATGTATTTTTGCAGCAATCTGAACGCCGGTTACACATTCCGGCCTGCGCATCTAGCATAAAGCAGCCGCCGGGCCGCATTCGCGGTTCGGCGGTTGCTGCTTCTTCAGCCATTCAGATCCCGTACGTATCGTAGTATTTCTTGTCGACCTCTTCGTCCGAGCCCCCGCACATCAGCGACAGGAGCGGATCGGCGATGCCGGAGGCCTCGAAACGCGCCCGGAGCGCCCGGCGCTTGAACGCGGTGTCGATCACCTCGTCGAAGTCAAAACCGTACTTGTCGCAGAGCATGCGCAGCCGCGGCCGTACGGCGTCCGGGTCGGCGCCCGCGGTGACGGCGTGGAACTCCACCAGCGCGTCGCGGAATTCCTCCAGCCTGCCTTTCGGCGGATTGTCGCCGCGGTCAAAGATCCTGACGACGCTTTTGTACCGCGCCAGCGGCAGCCTGAGCTGCGGCTCGGTGTATTCGGCCACGGCCTCGACGGTCACGATCTGCTCGCCCAGGAACGTCTCGACCACCACGCGGTCGCCCTTTTCGACGGGCAGACCGCACAGATAGTCGTACGTCTTCCCGCTCGGATCCAGCTTCACCGATACGATTTTGTATCTTTCACTCACAATATTCACCTCTCCCGGCCGGGAAAGCGAAACGCTTGGGTTCACGCTTCCTCATCTTCGTCCTCTTCTTCGTCGTCGAAGTCCCCGTAGAACGCGGCGTAAGCCTCTTCCACGGACATAGCGTCGATCGCCTCGTCGCTGCAGTCTTTTCCCGCCGCCGCGAGATTCTTCCGCATAGTCTCCGTCACGTCGAGGTCGTCTTCCGGCAGATCGTCGTCATCGTCGTCCGCGCCGTCATAGTCCTCGCCCCAGTGGGGGTCTATCTGCGCCAGATCACGGAAGATCATGACGCGCTGCTTGACTTCGGGATCGTCCATCACCTCGGCGGCCTTTTCATACCACTCCAGCGCCTTCTGCATGTTGCCGGTGCATCCGTGTCCGAACTGGTAACACCAGCCCACGTTGTAGATCGCCCGCGGGAATCCCAGCTCCGCGGACCGGAGCATCATCCCGAACGCCTCCTTCTTGCTGACGCTGGGCACGTCGCCGCTGAAGACCAGCGCGGCGTAGTTGCACATACAGACGCTATGGCCGAGATCCGCCCCTTTCTTGTAGAAGGACGCCGCTTTCGATTCATCGGGCTCCACACCGCGGCCGTGCTCGTACGCGAGCCCCAGCGTGTAATACCCCGCTCCGCTGCCGGCCTGCGCCGCGATCCGGGCCCAGTGAAGACTCTGCGCGTAATCCTCATCTTCTCCCGCCTGCTCCATCGCGCCCGCGTGCTTCATGAAGAATTCCGCCAGCTCGGCTGCCGCTTCAGTGTCGCCCTCATTCGCCTTTCTCAGGTTTTCCGAAACCTTGCGGTACTGTTCCGCCAACGCTGCGGCGTCCTCGTCGCCCGCTTCTGCAGCTTTTTCCATCCAGTCCGCAGCCTGATCGAAATCCCGCGCCGCGCCGTGGCCTTTCGCGTAAGCCAGACCGACGTTGAACATCGCTTCCGGTTGACCGGTCTGGGCAAGCCGCGTATACCAATACAGGGACTTCTCCGGATCGGGCTCGACGTCATGGATCGCGTCGCCGTTCAAATACATCATCGCCAGCTGTACCATCGCGTCCGGTTCTCCTGCTTCCGCTGCTTCGGTCAGGACGTCGACGCTCCGCATTTCCAGGATCAACGACTTGATCACGTCCTCCTTATAGGGCCGTCCCGTGACCACAGAGTCTCCGGTGATCGAAATGAACTCCAGGTCGGGACGTTCCTCGCCGGAGACCGGCTCCCAGCTCAGCTTCCCGTCGTTCACCGTCAGCAGGATCCCGGCTTCGTCGGGATCAAGGCCGGCATAGACGGATTCCAGATCGTTGTCCCGGATCAGGCGGCAGAGGCTTTGCGCTAACATGTATAGCGAAGACATGTCTTCGTCCTCCAGGATCTCCCCGGTCACTTTATCAGCGACCAGCTGCCTGCGCACCTCGATCGGCTCATCGGTTCTGCTGTAAATGTCCGTCTGCAGGAACATCCGAAGCGTCCGCGTCTTTTCATCGGACGTGTAACTGAACCAAAACGGCGCATCCGTCATGTCGAACGTCAGGTCAATGTCGGCTTCCGACGTTCTGAACTCCGTCTCCACCAGGGCCGCTACGGCTTCCCTATTCAGGAAAAAATTCGGTTTTGCCATCGTCATCGATCTCCTTATTCTGTGTCATTTTTCGTGTGATTTCAGCTGCGTTTTCTTCCCTCAACCACGACTCAATTATACCATAGAATGAGTACTGAAAAACGCCCTTTGACAGGGCGTTTCGGACTGTTTTTTGAACCCGGGATCAGGGCGTTTCGAGCGGGTATTGCGACGCGAGTTTCCGCGCTTCCTTCGCCATCATTTCGACGACGGCCGGGGGCGATGTGACACGCACGTCCCCGCCCAGAGACATGATCCAGCCGAGGAACGGTTTGCTCACGGCGACGTTGACGGTCGTGCGGAAATGCGCCGCGTCCGTCGGGAAGATATAGATGTCCTTGCCGAACCGGTCTATCAAAATGCCGACCAGCTCGTTCGGCGCCTCGATCGTCACCTTCATCTCTTCCCCGCTGTGCATGCCGAAAAGGCTTTTGCCGTATCCGGTCAGATCAAGTCGTTTAAAGGACTCCCGGCCGAGCCTTTTCTCATCGACAGACTCAATGGATTTCATTTTATCGACGCGATAATGCTTGATCATCTCCTCATTCGCGTCGTAAGCCACAAGATAATAGTTTTCGTTATCCCACATCAGCAGCCAGGGGCTCACGTAGTAATACGCGCCGTCTCTGCGGGCCGCCTGCTCCTTTTTGACGTTCCACTGGTAGTACTTGAACCGGATCTGCCGGTCGTCATTGATCGCCGCATGAAGCTTGTCCACATTGTTGTAGATGCTTTCGTTCATCGTTTTGACGCGTCCGGAAGTAAATACCTGCCGATGCAGCAGCTTCGCTTCGTGTACGCTTACAAGCCCCTCAAGCTTTTTGATCAGGCTTTTGGATTTTTTGTCTGTCATGAACTTCGAAGCCTGCACGGAATCGACGAGCAGTTTCAGCTCGGCCAGCTCAAACTCGCGGTTCCCGATGTGATAATAGCAGTTGCGGCCGTCTTTTTCGGAGATGATATCAAGCCCGAATACCCGAAGCTCCTCGAGATCAAGGTAGAGCGTCTTCCGGTCGGCGTTGACGCCGTATGCGCTCAGCTTCTCAATGATCTGCGCCATCGTCAGACCGTGCTGATCGTCGGTCTCCTCCGAAAAGATTTTCACCAGGTAAAGCATCTTCAGCTTCTGGTGATCGCCCTTGCGTTCTTTGCCCGCCATTTCGCATAAGCCTCCCTGCGTTTCGATGATTTCCGGCTTTGGAATCTCGCCCCGGGTTCATATCACCGTATCATCATAATGCCACAATAGGATTGAAATATCAAGGCTGACGATCATATTTGCGCGATTTTGATCCGCAGGAACTGCTTGAACGCAAAAGCCGCCGTGCGATTTGATATCGAGCGATCCGCCGGAGATCGGAGACGGCCCGTCAAAACACGAAGCCAGCGCGAAGCCGGCCGCGGGCGTTTCGAATAATTCCATATTGCATTTTACACCCGTTTGCATTATACTCAGAATAAAGGGCGGGCAGCCCTGCGCATTCACAGAGCCCAATCATACAAAAAAGGAGATGCATCTATGAAATCCCTCTTCCTTCGCTTCATCTCTCTGATCGTCGCGGTCTCCTGTCTGATCCTGTTCGCCGGGGGCGTCGCGCCCCACGAGCCGTACGACGTGAAGGATCCCGAGAGCTGCGTGATGAACCTCACGGTCTTCTCCGACGTACACGTCGAGGGCAACAACTACCCGCGCTACAAGGTCTTCGCGAACTGCCTGCGCGACGCGAAGCAGAACAAAAGCGGCAGCGACGCGTTCCTGTTCCTGGGCGACAACACCATGAACGGGCAGCACATCGAGAACACAATGCTCCACGGCACGATCGCCCGGCTCCTCAAGGGCGAAAATGTGATCACCATCCCCGGCAACCACGACGTCGGCAACGGCGAGGGCGATTTCTACAAGCTGCAGGACCGTTGGTTCGACTACACCGAGGCGTTCTTCGGCAGAAAGCTCACCACGCCCTATTTTTACGAGGTGGTGAACGGCTTCTACATCATCGTACTGGCGAATGAGACCCCTGACATCAACAGTATGCACATGAGCGAAACACAGTACAAGTGGCTGGAGGATACGCTCGCCCTGGCCGCCGAAAGCGGTCTGCCGGCCTTCGTGCTGGCGCATTACCATCCGCGCATGGCGGTGCCGGTCGACCCGGATTCGCAGTACAGCCTCGTGCGGATCCTGGCGGACTACAACCGCGAGCACGACGTCTTCTTCCTGTGCGGCCACCTGCACATGTCGCCCTGCGCGAACTCCTTCCACGCATGGAGCGGCTTCCCCGAGGCGTACCTGCCGTGCCTGACGCTGCTTTCGGAAAACGGCGAGATCTTTGACGAGACCGGCTTCGGCGAGAGCGTCGAGGTCTACCCCGACCGCGTCGTCTTCCGGATGCGCAACTTCTTCACCGGCGAATGGGCGACCCTGAACGACGCGCCGATGGAGGCGACCTGGTACTTGAAGAATCCGATCCCCGCGGCCTGAGCATCGATACGACAATGCCCCCGAACGACCGGGGGCATATTTTTCCGGGATCGGAATTCCCCGTTTTTACAGTCGAAGCGTGGATTTTTCGATCATTCTATGCTAAACTGAGAAAAAGATAAATGCAGACCCGATCGAAAGGCGGTTTTCTTATGGCAAAGCTCGTGATGACAAAACCCTCCGCCAGCGGCGTCGCGCTGGGCGGCATCGGCGCGGGGAGCGTGGAGCTGTTCCCCGACGGCGAATTCCACTACTGGCAGATCGCCAATCCCCCCAGGATGACCGAGGTCTGTTGGGAGAACAAGGTCGACGACGGCGAGAAAAGCACCGGCGCGCTGTCGTTCTGGGTCCGGACGCAGAAGGATGGGTGCCGTCCCGTCGTGCGCAAGCTCGGCATGCAGTGCGAACCGGAGGATTTCTCCTACCGCATGTTCCCCTGGAACAAGCCGGTGGAGCGCATCGCCTTCGACGGGCGGTTCCCCGTGTGCGAGCTTGCCTATGAGGACGCAGCGCTGCCCTGCCGCGTGACGGGACGGGCGACCGCGCCCTTCGTGCCGCATCAGACCGATATCGCGGCAACGCCGGGCTTCGCGATGGATTTCGAGCTCGAGAACCCGGGGGACGCGCCTCTGACGGTGAGCCTTCTGGGGACGCTCGTGCCGGAATTCTGCAACGACGGCGGCTGCCGGAACACGCTTTCCCGCGCGGACAGCTTTGTCGGCGTTACGATGCGCCCGGCGGAGAAATCCGACGCGCCGAACTGCGGCGAGGTGTGCTTCTCCCTCGGCGGCGACGGCGAAAAAAGCTTCATCGCGGGCGAATACCGCCGCTTCCTGCGGGAATACATCTTCGACGACGACAGCTACGGCGTCAGCCAGGAATCCGTGCTCTTCGACTTCCGCGAGACGGGCTGTCTGCCGGACAGCGAGGCGGGCGATCCGCCGCCCGAGATCCCCGAGGACCCGGCCGCGCTCTCCGACGATGCGCTTGCCGCGCTTTTCGGCGCGTACGGCGAATACCCCTTTGCCGCGTCCGTGCTGCGGCGCATCCGCGCCACGCGGAGCGCGTACCCCGCGGACAGGGACGAGCAGATCGACTTTCTCCGGGCGATGCGCGGGCAGGACCGTCTTCACGTCGGCGACCCCGCGGAATTCGGCGCGGCCGCGCTGGCGAGTTCGGTGCGCCTTGCCCCGGGCGAGAAAAAACAAGTGCGCTTTATCCTGACTTGGTATTTCCCGAATCACTTCGCGAAGGACGGTCGGCGGCTCGGCCACTACTATGAGAACCTTTTCGAGGGCGCCGCGGAGGCGAACGACTTCCTGCGAACACATCCGCAGGTTTTTGAGAAGGCCGCCGCGTTTTCGAAACTGCTCTATGACACGACGCTGCCCGGTGCGTACCCCGACAGCTGGAGCGGCCACCTTGCCACGCTCGTCAAGTGCTCGTGGTATCTGAAGGACGGCAAGTTCGGCCTGTGGGAGGGGCAGGGCTTCTGCGGCTTCCACACCACGGATATCACCTATCACGCGTCCTTCGGCCTGTTGGCGCTGTTCCCGGCGCTGCAGCTCGGGCAGATGCGCATGGGCGCGGCCTTCCAGCGGGAGGACGGGCGCGTGCACCACTTCTTCACGCCGGACCTCGACCACGTGGGCAACGGCTACGAGCGCGTGGACATGAACAACCAGTTCGTGCTGATGGTGCTGCGCGATTACCTTTATACGGGCGACGCGGATTACCTTAACGAGATGTGGCCGCACGTGGTCCGCGCGATGGATTCCATCGGCGCGCTCGACGCCGACGGCGACGGCCTGCCCGACCGGGACACCACGCGCAACACCTACGACGCGTGGAATTTCTCCGGCTCGCCGGTGTATATCTGCGTCCTGTGGCTCGCCGCGTTGAACGCCGCGGCGCGCATCGCCGACGAGACGGGCGACGCGGATCGGGCGAGGGGCTGGCGAAGCCTGCTCGAAAAGGGGCTCGACGCGCTGGAAAAACGCCTGTGGAACGGGGAATACTACGACCTGTGGCGCTGCGGCGACGAAAGGGACGAGACGCTGATGACCGACCAGCTCGACGGCGAGTGGTTCCTGCGCGTTTCGGGCGTTGACGGGAACCTGTCCGACGACCGGGTCCGGGACGTGCTGCGCGTCATCCTCCGGCACAACTTCGACCCGGACGGCGGGCTCATCAACGCCTCCTGCCCGGCGGGACGGCGCACCACGCTCTATTCCCACAAAAACTGCCAGACCGAGGCCGTCTGGACGGGGATCGGCTACGTGACCGCGGCGCTGTGCCTGCGCGCGGGACTGCCGGACGCGGCGGAGGCGATCGTCGCCGGCATTCAGGAAAATCAGGCCCGGTTCGGCGCGCTGTGGGATCACTGGGAGTGCGGACACCACTACACGCGCCCCATGTCCAGCTGGACCACGCTGAACGCGGCGCTGGGTCTGCGCGTCGACAGGGCGAAACGCGTCCTGCGGCTCGATCCGGCGTTTGAGAACGTCACGCTGCCGCTGTGCTTCCCCGGCGTGCTGGGCACGGCGGAGGTCAAAGACGGCAAGGCGCGCGTCCGCCTCGTCGAAGGATCTCTGGACGGCTGGACCGTACAGATCGGAGAAAAAGAAAACGCGGTTGAAGCGGAATCGTAAAGCGCTCACACCGTTCTCTTCAAACGCGGGAAAAAGCTTTTCCTGCGGATCACCGAAGCGCATTCCGGCATAGCGGGGTGCGCTTTTTCTTTTCCCGGTCTGCCGCGTTTCGGGACAAACGCCGGGAAACCGCGGGGATTTTGCCGTTCTGTCGTATACCACCGGGCCATTGTAATAAAACATTTTGGTGAAATGCCGTCGTTGCTATTGAATATAAAAAGCAAAAATGCTATAATAAAATATCCCCTTTTAACGTCATAACACCGCGGAACGTTTTCTGTTTCTGAGAATTACGTCTGCATAACGGAGGATTGAAATGACTTATCATAGAATAAAGCAGCTTTTGAGCGATCCGGATTCGACCCTGTTTGACGCGCTGAAGCGCGCGTGCGACGCATATCCCACCGCCGCGGCGCTGGGTTATTTCGGCAGAACGATCACCTATTCGACCCTGCTGAAAAAGACAGAAGGCACGGCAAAAGCGTTGCTGCAGGCAGGCGTCCGACCCGGCGACACGGTCACGTTCATGCTGCCGAACTGTCCGCAGGCCGTCGCCGTTTTTTACGCCATCAACCGTGTCGGCGCCGTCGCGAATATGATCCATACGCTCTCTTCTGAAGAGGAAATATCCTATTATCTTCGCTTCACGGACAGCAAATATCTCATCACGGCGGACAGATTCCTGTCCGTTTCGGTAAAAGCCGCGCGTGCGGTCTCGCCCGACATTTCCGTCATCTGGACCGATATCAGCGAAGAAATGCCGCTCCCTTTGAAGCTCGGCTACGCGCTCAAAACAAAAAAGCCCGCCGAAGCAAAAACAAAGGACGCGCGCATTCTCCGGCTGAAGGATCTGATGAAGCGTGCCGGCGCGCAGACGCTCCCGGACGCGCGGTACGACCGGGAAAAGACGACCGTGCTTCTCTACTCCGGCGGTTCGACCGGCTTCCCGAAGGGGATCTGCCTGACCGACCGCAATATCAACGCGCTCGGGATCCAGGTCGGAGAGGCTTCCGGACATCCATTCGGACCGGGGATGAAATTTCTGTCCGCCATGCCGCTGTTCCACGGCTTCGGTCTCGGCGTTGGCATACACACGTTTATCTGCAACGGCGTTCAATGTGTGCTGGTTCCGCAGTTCACCCCGGACTCTTACGTCAAAACGATCCTGAAGGAAAAGACAAATATGATGGCCATCGTCCCCTCGATCCTTGAGGCGCTGATCCGTTCCGAAGCCTTCGAGGGCAAGGATCTCTCCTTCCTGAAGGGCGTCTTCGCCGGCGCGGATTCCGTACCGGAATCCCTGCTGCGCCGAAGCAACGCGTTCCTGGCCGCCCACGGCTGCAAAGAACAGGTGCGCGAGGGCTACGGCCTGACCGAATCCGTGACCGCGTGCGTCCTGAACCCGATCGAAAAAGTAAAACCCGGCAGCATCGGTCTGCCGCTGGGCGAAACCGTCTGCCGGATCGTGAAGCCGGGGACGTTTGAGGAGCTCCCGAGCGGAGAAAACGGCGAGCTGATCATTCACGGCCCCACCGTGATGACAGGCTATC
>ONWP01000290.1 GCA_900321595.1 uncultured Eubacteriales bacterium | reverse complement strand
TGGATTCCCACGAGGCGAACAGGTTTCCCGCGTCAAGATAACTGTTTGCGGCGGTTGTTTCGGCATAACCGAGATAGGTCTTGTTGCCGGTCTGCTCGTAGGCGTCGATAAACGTCTCGATGATCTCCGCGTCGCTCCAGAAGCAGGAGCCCTCCAGATGCCCGTCGTCGTAGTATCTGCCGATGAACGCCTGCATGATCGTGTCGCCCATCTCCCGGTATGGAAGGCCGGTCACCCGGCTCACCGCGCGGTCCTTCGGCCAGAATGCGCACGGATCCGGCTGCAGGTTTGTCTTCAGGAGCGCGTCGTAATACGCCGTGCACAAAAACGCGGAGGCGACGCCGTCCTGCGCCAGAAGCTCGGTGCGGTTTTCCGGGTCGGAGGCGCCGGAGCAGAAGAACGGGTCGTAGAAGCCGTCTTTGTCTTTTGTGCGCAGCTCCCGGCGCAGCACCGCCGTCATATATTCCATCGGCTTCTGATCCTTTACGGGATCGACCGTGTAGAATTTCTCGTAGGCGCGCGCCAGCCAGCCCACGCACCAGGCCTTGTAGATCGGGTTCGCGTTCATGGTGATCGCGGCGGTCCCGTCCTCGGCCTGCGTCTCGCGGAACATCAGCCCGATCGTCGCGTTTACTGTAGCCGCGGTCAAATCATAGTACGCCTTTTCGCCGGTGATTTCATACAGCAGGCTGCCCGCGTAGATCATCGTTGCCTGATTGTAGATCCCGGTCCACTCGTTTTTCCTGCCCGAAGCGATCTCGATGCTGTCGATGAACAGGTTGTCCTTGCGCATGACGTCGTTCATCCAGTCGTAGATGCGCTTCCCCTTTTCGAGATACGCTTCATCGCCGGTGAGCTGATACGCCAGCAGGAAGGCGATGGCGGCGGGGGCGTTGGAGCAGGCGTTTTTGCTTGTGCAGTCCTTCGACCAGTAGATGCCGCCGCCCAGCGCGTCGTCCCAGCCGGTCCAGAGAAACTCCAGATTATTGCGCGCGGCCTCCAGCAGGCGGTCGTCGCCGAGCTGCCGGGCGCCCAGCAGCAGCTGGATGCAGACCCATTCGTTGTCGTCGTAATAATAGTCGTCCGCGTTTCCGGCGGAAGCGTTGTAATAGGACAAGCCCTTGTATTCCGCCTGCGGCGTCCGGATCGCGGCGTCTCGGACAAGGTATTTCCCGATCACGCGCGTCAGCGCGTCACGGTAGGCGCTTCGCACCCGCACGCTGGCGGGGAACAGGCGGTTCGCGTCCGCCAGGGTCTCGATCATGGATGCGGCGGACCAGACGTAGGGCATGCCGCCTTTGCCCATATATTCCTTGAATCTGTGTAAGACGGGATCGTAGCTTTTGGTCAGGATCCGCGACGTCAGCGCATAGCCAGCCGCGGCGAACTCGTTTTTCGCGATCCGGTTCGCCTGCTGTGCGGTGCGGCCGCCGATGAAGGGGCCCGCGGAAAAAAACAGCACGACGCTCAAAAAGAATGACAACAGTCTGGAACGCAGCATTTGTCTTCCTCCTCCGCTTTTTTTCGAAACTTCTCTGGTTGTCCCGGCGCTTACTGTTTGGTCAGCTCGATCTCTTCGCCGTCGGCGACGATCAGACGGCCGGGGGCGTCGAACGCCTCGGCGCGGACTCTGTCAAAGAGTCTGCCCGGCGCCATGTGATAGGGGATATTGCGCTTCGCGCCGACCAGCCGGGCGCAGCGCGCCGCCTCTGCGAGATCCATGTTGTAAATGCCGTCGCAGCAGAAAAATGCGTAGTCGATACACTTTTCCGCGAGGCGCTCCATCTGCCGCGTCCGGCTGGTGTCGCCGGAAGCGTAAACGCTGATTCCGTCCGGCAGCGTGAGGATATAGCCCACGCATTCTCGGATGTCGTGGTTGCGATTGCAGCCCGCTTCGACGGCTTCCACCGTCACAAAGCCGAGATCGAAGGTATTGTGTCTGCCGCCCGAGAGGGCTTCGCGCCACGTGATGACGCGGCAGCCGGGATTTCTGGATCGTATCTTATCCGTGGCCGTGTGGTCGGCGTGGCCGTGCGTGATCAGGATCAGATCCGCGGCCGGCTCGTAGCCGGAGCCCGCGTACGGGTCGATGTAGATCACCTTTCCGCCGGCGGTCGTGATGCGCAGACTGCCGTGTCCCTGATACAGAAGCTTGTCTGTTTCCGAACGCATTGTGGTCGCTCCTTTTGATTGGTGTTTTTAAGCGTCAAACGCGATCCGCGGCGTGGGTCGGCAGACGCGGCTGCTATTATACTTGTTTCGAAATTATAGTATCATACAGCCGGCGGCCATATCAACAAAGCAATCCGAATATACGTGTAGAAAAATGATAACGCGATTTGTGGAAAACGTACAAGCGGAAAGCGCCGCACGGATGCTTTGATTTCGTTCCCGAAAACAGCAATTTCGTTCCCTAGCGGGTGATTTGCGCGGCGATCCGTAATTGAATAGACAAGGAATATTTGTAGGAAATAGCTGTGATGAAAAGAACGAAACGGCTTATCATATTATTGACGCTGATGTTCATCCTGACTGCGCTGTCTATGCTGTCGGCGCACGGCGTGACGATTGTCCAGAGCGGTTCTTGCGGCACGAACAAAGAGCGGCAGGATCGCGCCCGCTGCTCTTTGTTGTTATGTGTTTGCTTCGGTGGGTCAGATCTCCGTTTCCAGTCTCGCGGAGTAGCGAAGGATGCGTCTTGCCTCGCCCGCGAGCAGCTTGCCGTCGCCGTTGAGATCGCAGCGGGCGAACGCTTCGGCGTCGAGCGTTTCCAGCTTCGCGGAGACGCGTAGGACGAGTCTCGCGTCCTTCGCGAGCACCTTACCGTCGCCGTCCGCGTCGCCGCGCACGCCGGCGGTCTTCACCGCCTCGCCGCAGACGTCGCAATTGCCGTCCTTGTCGTCGTCTTTATGCCCGAGCGCGGGGATGACCTCCTGCGCCTTGAGCGTTTCGCCGCAGACGGAGCACTTTTCGCCGTCGGTCACGCCGGGCTCGGTGCAGGTCGCCGCTTTGCCCGGGATCGTTTTGGCCTTGTGACCGGCCGCGGGGATGACCTCCTGCGCCTTGAGCGTTTTGCCGCAGACGCTGCACCTTTCGCCGTCGGTCACGCCGGGCTCGGTGCAGGTCGCGTTCCTGCCGGGGATCCTTTCCGTCTTGTGCGCCGTCATCGGGATCGGCTCGGTGTAGGTCTCGTCGCAGTCGCGGCAGGCGTACATTTTCACGCCCGGCTCGGAGCAGGTCGCCTCCTTCGTGACGACAGAACTCCAGACGTGCGTATGCGTACCGGGCGCGGCGGAAAAATGCAGCTCGGCGTTCATGAGCGGTTCATTTTCGATCCCGATATTGACGGTTTTCCACGCTTCCTCCGTTCCGGCGTAGTACAAGACGGCGAGCTTGCCGCACTTGTAAAACGCATAATCGCCGATACTCGTCACGCTGTCGGGGATCGTCACGCTCGTCAGATTTTCGCAGTTGCTGAAAGCGCTTTCGCCGATGCTCGTCACGCCCTCCGGGATCGTCACGCCCGAAAAGCTCTTGCAGCCGTAAAACGCATAATCGCCGATGCGCGTCACGCCTTCCGGGATCGTCACGCCCGTCAGCTTCTCGCAGAAACAGAACGCACTCTCACCGATGCTCGTGACGCTGTCCGGGATCGTCACGCCCGTAAGGCTCCTGCATTTCTCAAATACGGATTCGCCGATGCTCGTGACGCCGTCGGGGATCGTCACTTCCGTCAGACTCCGGCACTCGTAAAACGCATGATCGCCGATGCTCGTCACGCTGGCCGGGATCGTCACGCTCGTGAGGCTCCCGCAGCCGTAAAACGCGCCGAACGCGATGCTCGTGACGCCGTCGGGGATCGTCACGTTCACAAGATTCACGCAGTGCGCGAAGGCGAAAACGTCGATTTTCTTCAGCCCCGCCGGCAGCGCCGGCGCCCGCAGAAAAACGTTGTCCTGAAAAGCGCTTCTGCCGATGACCTCGACGTTTGCCGGAAGGACCGGCGCGCTGTCG
>ONWP01000244.1 GCA_900321595.1 uncultured Eubacteriales bacterium | reverse complement strand
GATCTGGTTCGGCTTCCAGACGCTGCTCGTAACGGGCGTCTGCGTCGGGTGCTGCGTGGCCTTTGAATACCTCATCACCCGGCTTTTTAAGCGGCCCAACCCCATCGGCGACCTGAGCGCCGTGGTCACGGGCCTGCTGCTGGCGTTCAACCTGCCCGTGGGCATCCCGCTGTGGATGTGCGTCGTCGGCGCGCTCTTCGCCATCGTGGTCGCGAAGCAGCTCTTCGGCGGCATCGGCAAAAACTTCGTCAACCCGGCCATCGTCGGCCGCATCATCATGCTGGTCTCGTTCTCCGGCGCCATGACCACCTGGACGGCGCCGCTCGCGTGGCGGGGCGTGGACGCGGTGAGCGCCGCGACGCCGCTGGCGAGCCTCAAGGCGCGCGCCGTCGATCCGGCCGCGCTGCCGTCGCTGTTTGATATGTTCATCGGCAAGCGGGCGGGCTCCCTGGGCGAGACCTGCGCGCTGGCGCTGCTGCTCGGCTTCGCGTATCTGCTCATCCGGCGCGTCATCAAGCCGATCATTCCGCTGTGCTTCGTGGGCACCGTCGCCGTCATCATGCTGATCGCCGGCGGCTTCGACCTGAAGTTCATGCTCTACGAGATCCTCTCCGGCGGCCTGCTGCTGGGCGCGATCTTCATGGCGACGGACTACTCCACCAGCCCGATCAGCATCAAGGGCAAGATCGTCTTCGCGGTCGGCTGCGGACTCATCACCTCGGTGATCCGCCTCTTCGGCAACCTGCCCGAGGGCGTGTCCTACTCCATTCTCATCATGAACATTCTGGTTCCCCACATCGAGACGCTGACCCGGCCGAACCCCTTCGGCAAGGAAAAGGCGAAAAAAGAGAAGAAACCGAAGGAGGCGGCATGATGAAGATCGATAAGAAATCACTCGTCAAGCCCATCCTGGTGCTGACGATCCTGTGCGTCGTCGCCAGCGCCCTGCTGGGGCTGACCGACGCCGTCACCCGCGACAAGATCGACCAGATCGAGCGCGAGAACAAGGCCAAAGCCATGGAGCTGGTCTTCGTGGACGCCGATTCCTTCGGCGACGAACAGGAACAGGATAAGTTCACCTTCAGCGAAGCGAAGCAGGGCGACACGCTTCTGGGCTACGTGATCACCACGACCGTACAGGGCTACGGCGGCGACATCGACGTCATGACCGGCGTGAACGCGGACGGCTCGATCCGCCGCGTGACGATCCTCAAGGCGGACGACGAGACGCCCGGTCTGGGACAGAATACGAAGAAGCCCGCGTTCCTGGATCAATTCGAGGGAAAACAGGGCGAGCTGACCGTGGTCAAGGGCTCGGCCGGCGGCGGCAGCGAGATCCTGGCGGTCACCAGCGCGACGATCTCCTCCACAGCCGTGACGAAAGCCGTGAACGCGAGCCGCGCGTTCTTTGAAGACACACTGAAGGGAGGGATCTGAGATGGCTGAAAAGACTTCTATGCGGCAGGAATTCACAAAAGGCCTGCTGAAGGAAAATCCCGTGCTGCGGCTGGTGCTGGGCACCTGTCCCACGCTGGCGGTCACGACGGCGGTCTCCAACGCCATCGGCATGGGCATCGCGGCCACCATCGTGCTGGTCTGCTCGAATATCGTCATCTCGGCGCTGCGCAAGGTCATTCCCGACAAGGTGCGCATCCCCGCGTTCATCGTGGTCATCGCGTCCTTCGTGACGATCGTGCAGATGCTGGTCAAAGCCTTCGTCCCCGCGCTCAACGACGCGCTGGGCATCTACCTGCCGCTGATCGTGGTCAACTGCATCATCCTGGGCAGAGCGGAAGCCTACGCCAGCAAGACCCCCGTCCTGGCAAGCGCCGTGGACGGTCTGGGCATGGGCGTCGGCTTCACCGCCGCGCTGTGCGTCATGGGCGCCGTGCGCGAGCTGCTGGGCGCCGGCACATTCCTGGCGGGCATCAAGGATCTGCTGGTCGTCTTCGGCGACGTGCAGTTCAACGGCTGGGATCTCAACGGCGCGCTGGAGAAGATCACCCTTTCCCCCATGACGTTCTTCATCCTCCCGGCGGGCGGCTTCTTCGTCTTCGGGCTGCTCATGGCGCTGGCCAATCATCTGGCGGAGCGCAAAGGCAAAAAGCCCGCGACGCTCGAAAACTGCGCGTCCTGCCCGATGGCGGATACCTGCCATGTGCAGGATAAGGCCGGCTGCGACGGAAAGGAGGCGACGGCATGAGCGCGTATTTCGCACTGCTGCTGACGGGACTGCTGACCGGCAACTTCGTGCTGGCGAAGTTCTACGGCATCTGCCCGTTCCTGGGCGTTTCCAAGAAGCTGAACACCGCCGTCGGCATGTCCGCGGCCGTGATCGTGGTCATGTGCATCGCCACCGCCGTGACGTGGCCGATCAACCGGCTGCTCATCAAATTCGACATGGAGTACCTGCAGACCGTCGTCTTTATTCTGGTCATCGCGGCGCTGGTACAGATGATCGAAGCCATTCTGAAAAAGTATATCGTCTCGCTCTACAACGCGCTGGGCATCTACCTGCCGCTGATCACGACGAACTGCGCCGTGCTGGGCGTGGTGCTGCTCAACGTCCAGTCTGACTACAACTTCGGGATGTCCCTGATGAATTCCTTCGCGGCGGGCCTGGGCTTCATGCTGGCGATGGTGCTGTTCGCGGGCGTCCGCAGCCGGGTGGAAACCTGCGACTGCCCCCGCGCGCTGCGCGGCCTGCCGATCACGCTGATTGCGGCGTCGCTGGTGGCAGTGTCGTTTCTGGGGTTCCAGGGCGTGGTGGACGGCTTGTTTGCGTAACGGAAAGGAGCGGAATGCGATGAATCCGATACTGTTGGCGATCCTGCTGGTAGGCGGGATCGGATTGATAGCG
>ONWP01000328.1 GCA_900321595.1 uncultured Eubacteriales bacterium | reverse complement strand
TTGCTGACGCCGAAGCCGCTGGTGGAGTTGCCCTGCGGATCGATGTCGGCCAGCAGCACCCGGTGCCCGGCGTACGCGACGCAGGCGGCGAGATTCACCGCCG
The DNA here is from genome assembly GCA_900321595.1 of uncultured Eubacteriales bacterium. GTDB lineage: Bacteria > Bacillota > Clostridia > Oscillospirales > Acutalibacteraceae > UBA1081. The sequence goes on along the minus strand of ONWP01000328.1, from coordinate 3,420 downwards.
TCGTGGTCTTGCCCACGCCGCCCTTCTGGTTGAGGATGGAGATCGTCTTCGCCATGTCAGGCACCCGTGTTTTCGTTGTCGCCGCGCAGCGCCTGCGCCATCGCCAGCACGTTTTCCTTCGCCGGCCCGCCGTAGGAGCGCCGGTCGGCAAGGCACTTCTCCAGTCCGACGGCCGTATACACGCCCTCGTCGAACCGGTCGCAGGCCTTTTGGTACTCGTCGAGCGGCAGCGCCTCCAGCGTCGTGCCCAGCTCGATGCACCGCGCCACCAGCGCGCCGGTGACCGCGTAGGCGTCGCGGAACGGGATCCCCTTGCCCACGAGGTAGTCCGCGCAGTCGGTCGCGTTGATGAAGCCGGCGGCCGCGCCCGCGCGCATGCGGCCGGTCTTGACGGTCATGGTCTCCAGCATGGGGATGAAGGCCGTCAGACACGCCTTGACCGTGTCCACCGCGTCGAAGACGCAGTCCTTGTCCTCCTGCATATCCTTATTGTAGGCCAGCGGCAGCCCCTTCATGACGGTGAGGATCGTCGTCAGGTCGCCGAAGACGCGGCCGGCCTTGCCGCGCACCAGCTCGGGGATATCGGGGTTCTTCTTCTGCGGCATGATGGAAGAGCCGGTGGCGAACGCGTCGTCCAGCTCGATATAGCCGAATTCCGTGCTGCACCAGAGGATGATCTCCTCGGAAAAGCGCGACAGATGCACCATCACGATGGAGAGCGCGGCGGACAGCTCGATGATGAAGTCGCGATCGCTCACGGCGTCCAGCGAGTTGCGCGACACGCCGTCCATCCCCAGCAGACGCGCCGTCTCGAACCGGTCGGTCGGGTAGGTCGTCCCGGCGAGGGCGCACGCGCCCAGGGGATTGATATTCATGCGCTTCACGCAGTCCGCGAGCCTTTGCCGGTCGCGCAGCAGCATCTCGCCGTAGGCGAGCATGTAGTGGCCGAAGGAGACCGGCTGCGCGCGCTGCAGGTGCGTGTACCCGGCCATGACCGCGTCCGCGTAGGCTTCGCCCATATCGCAGAGCGTCCCGATGAGCTTTTTCAGGAGCGCGTCCAGCGCGGCGGTCTGCCCGCGCAGGTACAGCCGCACGTCCAGCGCGACCTGATCGTTGCGGCTTCTGGCGGTGTGCAGACGCTTGCCGGCGTCGCCGACGCGCTTCGTGAGCTCTCCCTCGACGAAGGTATGCACGTCCTCGGCCTTTTCGTCGATCGGCAGCCGCCCGTCCTCGACCTCGGCGAGGATCGCCCTCAGCCCGTCCGTGATCGCGTCGCGGTCCTCCGGGGTGATGATCCCGCAGTCGGCGAGCATCGTCGCGTGGGCGATCGACCCGGTGATGTCCTCGCGGATCATGCGCGCGTCGGTGCCGATGGAGGCGTTGAAGTCGTTTGTGATATCGCTGACCTCTTTCGAGAAGCGGCCCTTCCAGAGCTTCATCGTCAGTTCTCCTCGATGGTCTTTTTCAGGAAGTCCACGGCGATGCCGATGTCCTTCTCGGGGGTCTCGCCGGCCTCGCGCTCGATGGTGAGGAAGCCGCGGTAGCCGATCTCCTCCAGCGCGGCGAGGTATTTCGGGAAGTCCACGTCGCCGGTGCCAAGGGGCGTCTCGATGAAGCTGTCGCCGGTGACGATGATGTCCTTTTTGATGCCGTAGACGATCTCGGGATCGCGCCAGCAGAGCTGCTTACCGTCCTTCGCGTGGGTGTGGACGATATAGTCCTTGAGGTTGTGCACGGCGTTCACGGGATCGTCCGCCACGACCATGACCAGGTTCGCCGGGTCGAGGTTCACGCCCACGCCCTTCGAGCCGAGGGAGTCCAGGAAGCTTTTGAGCACCTCTGACTTTTCCGGGCCGGTTTCCACGGCGAAGTGCGCGTTCAGCTTGTCGGCGTGCTCCGCCAGGGCGAAGCAGGCCTCCTGCATGATCTTGTAGCGGTCGTGGTTCGGGTCGGCGGGCACGACGCCGATGTGCGTGGTGACGATGTCGGTCTCGAGCTCCTTCGCCATCTCGATGATGGCCTTGGACTTCTCGACGCGCCAGCCGTTCTCCTCGGGGTTGCCGAAGCCGCCGCCCAGGTCGCCGCAGAGGGCGCTGATGACCAGCCCGTTGTCCTTGACGAGCTTGAGAAATTCGCGTCTGGCCTCGGCGGAGAGGTTTTCGGGTGCCATCTCGCCGCGGGAGGCGTAGACCTGGATGCCGTCCGCGCCCAGCGCCGCGGCCTTTTTGACGGCCTCGCGGATGTCGCAGCGGAAGGAGTCGACGATCACGCCGATGGGAAAACGATACATAACAGGTTCCTCCGAATCGTAAAGCTATTCATAGTAAGTATAAACATTTATCCCCCCGGTGTCAATGATAAGTTGCCGCCTGACGCCTGCGGTCAACGATTCGCTGTCAAATATGTTATACTTGACATTTTCGAAAAAAATGTGTATAATCGTTTTACAAATTCTGAAAGGAGTTTTTAATAATGAAAAAAGCGTTATCCATCCTGCTCGCGGTCGCGCTTGTGTGCGCGCTGTTCGCGTTCGCCGGCTGCGGCGGCAAGGACGACGGCGGCAAGGCCGACGTGAGCGGTCAGGCCGACGTCACCACCCTGCCCGGGGCCGATGCCGCGACGAAGGCGGGCGGCGATCAGGCCGCAGCCCCGAAGGGCGCGCTGACCTGGTCCGACGACACGATCGACGTCAAGACCTACGTCAACAGCAACAACTACGGCACCGAGGGCTACATCGTCATCACGAACAAGACCGACAAGGACGTCTCGCTCAGCCTGAGCGCGAAGCCGAAGGACGCCTCCGGCGCGGCTGTCGGCGACGAAGACTGCTGGATCGGCGGTGTGCTGGTCGGCGCGGGACGCACAACGATGCGCATGATGGATCTGTCCATTGAAGAGACGATCGACGTCGCTTCGATCGACTACGAGCCCGAGTACGGCAACTCGCTGTACAAGGACGCGACAGCGGATCTGGACGTCAAGACGTCTCCCCTCGAGGACGATGAGATCGGCGGCCTGACCGTGGAGATCACGAATAACGGCGCCGAAGCCGCGCAGGATGTCAACGCGTACGCCGTATTCTTTGGCGCGGACGGCAGCGCTGTCAACGCCACAAGCGCGCTCATCGGCGCGATCGAGCCCGGCGCGGCCGGCACCGGCACGCTCTACTGCTCTGTGGAGTACGAGACGTTTGAGGTCTATACCTCCGGCAGCTGTAACGCCTCCTGATCGGCAAAAGTGAGAATAGAAAAAGAGGCCCGCGGGCCTCTTTTTTAATGTGGAAGGCGGAATGCGGAATACGGAATTTCGGGTCGCGGCGCATCCCGGATTGAGATTTGCCGTTATTTGTTTCCTATGCCCAGATTGCCATCGCCAAAGTGCCGACAACGATCAGAATCAACCCGGCAAGCGCCTTTCTGC
>ONWP01000044.1 GCA_900321595.1 uncultured Eubacteriales bacterium | reverse complement strand
CTACGACCGGTTATGGGAGACCATGCGGCGCAAGCGCGTTTCCCAGTACCAGCTCATCAAGCAATACGGCATCAGCACCGGGCAGCTCGACCGCCTGCGCAAGAACGAGAACGTCAACACCTTGACGCTCGACCGGCTCTGCGACATCCTCGACTGCGGTCTGGGCGACATCGCCGAGCGCGTCCCGAACGCAAAAAACTGACCCCCTCCGGTTCATCCGGAAGGGGCGTTTTCATACTGTTTCAGCAGATCCGCGGCAGCAGCTCTCCGCCCGGGCGCGGCAGCATCGTCTTCGCGCCGATCTCGGTGGAGACGACCACCTTCCCGGGGTTTTCCGCCGTGACGCGGCCGATGACCGCGGCGTTCGCGCTGTAGGGCATCGACCGAAGCGTCTCCACGATCCCGTCGGCCTCCTCCGCCGGGGCGATCATGACCAGCGTCCCCTCGCAGGCGAGGTACAGCGGCTCGAGCCCCAGCATCCCGCACACGCCCCGCACCGCCGGGTCCACCGGGATGCGCGCGCGCTCGATGTCGAAGCCCACGCCGGACTGGGACGCGATCTCATAGAGCACCGTGCCAGCGCCGCCGCGCGTCGCGTCGCGGATGACGTGGACGTTTTTCGTCCGGTTCAGGACGGCCTCGACCGTGTGCCACAGGGGCGCGCAGTCGCTCTTCACGTCGGCCTCGATGCCGAATTCGTTCCGTTCGAGCAGCACCGTACAGCCGTGCCGTCCCACGTCGCCGGTGACGATGACCGCGTCGCCGGGCTTCGCGTTCGCGCCGGAGAGATCCGCGCCAGGCGTGAGCTGCCCGATGCCGGTGGTCGTGATGAAGATCTTGTCGACCTGCCCCTTGCCCGCGACCTTCGTATCCCCGGCGGCAAACTGCACGCCGGCCTCGCGGGCGGTCCGCCCCATCGCCTCGACGATGGGCTCCAGCTCCGCGACCGGGAAGCCCTCCTCGATGACGACGGCGCAGGTCATGTAAAGGGGCTTCGCGCCCATGCAGGCCAGGTCGTTGACCGTGCCGCAGACCGACAGCTTGCCGATGTTCCCGCCCGGGAATTTGTACGGCGAGACGATGAAGCCGTCCGTCGTGAAGGCGAGCTTCTCCGCGCCGATCGTCAGCACCGCCGCGTCGTCGGCCGTCATCGCGGGGCTCGCCAGATGCTTTTTGAAGACCGTCTCGATCAGTTCGTTCGTCTGACTGCCGCCCGCGCCGTGCGCCAGCTGAATATACTGTTCCATCTCAGTTACCCCCGATCCGTGTATTGATAATAGGCCGAGCACGCGCCCTCGCCGGAGACCATGCAGGCCCCCACCGGAGAGAGCGGCGTGCAGATTCTGCCGTAGAGCGGACACTCCGGCGGCGTGCAGTCGCCGCGCAGGATGTCCCCGCACCGGCAGGCCGGATTGCCCGTCCCCGTCTGCGGCGAGAGCGCGAGCTTTTTCCGCGCGTCAAACCGCGCGTAAGCGTCCCGCAGCGCCAGACCCGACCCCGGGATGACCCCAAGCCCGCGCCATTCCGCGTCGCAGGGCTCCATCAGCCGGTCGATGATCGCAATTGCCTTCGGACTGCCCTCGGGCCGCACCACCCTGGGATAGCAGTTCTCAAAGAACGGCTTTCCCGCGCGGCTTTTCTCGACGATGACCGCCAGCGCCGTCAGCAGCTCCGCGGCGGTGAAGCCGGCGATGACGCCGGATACGCCCTCGCTTTGCAGCCGCTCACAGACGGCTGTGCCCGTGATCGCGTTGACGTGTCCCGGGTACAGGAACGCGTCCGCGCTGCCCTTGAGGACCTCGTAGGCGTTCGGCATGGTCTTGTTCGCCGTCAGCAGAGAGAAATTGTCCACGCCCTCAGCCTCGGCGCGCAGGACGGCCAGACACGACGACGGCACCGTCGTCTCGAACCCGACGGAGAGGAAGACGACCTCCCGGTCCGGGTTTTCCCTCGCGATGTCCACCGCGTCCGACGGCGCGTAGACGACCCGCACCTCGGCGCCCTCGCTCCTGGCGCCGGCGAGGCTCTTTTCGCTCCCCGGCACGCGCACCAGATCGCCAAAGGTGGCAATGATCGCGTTTTTCTCCAGCGCGGCCTCGACGGCCTCGTCGATGAAGCCGCAGGGCGTGACGCACACCGGACACCCCGGCCCGGAGATCAGCCGGATGTTATCAGGCAGGATGCGGCGGATGCCCAGCCGGAAGATCTCGTGCGTATGCGTGCCGCAGACCTCCATGATCCGCAGCGGCCTGCCGTCGTAGCCTTCGACGATCTTCTTCGCACGCTCAATCGTTTCCATCGATCGTCTCCAGCACGCTTTCCGCCTCGTGCGCGTCGTCGTCGGTGATCTTCGCGATGGCGATCCCGGCGTGCACCATGATCATATCGCCCGGCTCCAGCTCGTCGAGCAGGGCGGCGTTGACCTCACGCCGCGCGCCGGAGGCGTCGATGACAGCCGTATCGTCCTTCACGGACAGCACTCTCGCGGATAATCCTACACACATTTTCCTTTTCCTCCCGTTCAGTCGTTCATCATACCGTAAAGCGCCTGTCCCAGCGCGAGCCCGCCGTCATTGGGCGGCACCTGGCTGTGCAGCAGCACGTCAAATCGTTCTTTTTCCAGCTTTTCGCGGGTCAGCTCGACCAGCAGCGTGTTCTGAAAGACGCCGCCGGACAGCGCCGCCGCGCGAAGTCCCGTCTTTTCCCGCGCCTGTACGCAGGCAGCCGCGATCCCGTCGGCCAGCGCGTCGTGGAACGCGTACGCGAGCCGTCCCGCGTCTTCCCCGTCCAACCTTCGCCGGACGATCTCGCCGAAGAGATCCGCCGTATCGATCCGGCAGTCCTCGCAGCGGACGACAAGCCGCGGCCCGGTCCCCGCCCGTTCCGCCGCCGTCTGCAGCGCCGTCGCGGCCTCGCCCTCGAAGGTGGAGGCGCGCCGCACGCCCAGCACGGCGCTCACCGCGTCGAAGAGCCGTCCGCAGCTGGTCGAGGTCACGCAGTTGACCCCGGCCTTTTTCATGGCGCGGATCACGCCGAGCTGCTTCGCGTCAAGGCCCAGCCTGTCGGCGATCGCATCCGCGTTTTCGAACGCGTCGTCCAGCATTGAGAGCGCGATGCGCCAGCCCTCCCGGCTCGACGCGTCGCCCCCGGGCTGCGCGAAGGGGCTGATATGCCCGAGCCTGCGGTACCCGTGTACCGTGCAGGCCATGATCTCACCGCCCCAGATGGTCCCGTCGCCGCCGTAGCCGGTGCCGTCGAAGGAGACGCCGATCACCTCGTCGAGCCGGTCGTTTTCCGCCATGCAGGAGAGGATGTGCGCCCAGTGGTGCTGTACCTGCCGCACCGGCAGTCCCAGCTCTTTCGCGATCTCGACGGTCTGGTAAAGCGGATGCGTGTCGCACACGACGACGCCGGGCTTCATTTCGAGCAGCGTCTGCAGCCGTCCGACGGTCTCGCGCAGCGCGTTCTGCGTGCGCACGTCCGCCATGTCGCCCACATAGGCGGACAGGTAATATAAATCGTTGCCGGCGATACAGAAGGTGTTTTTCAGCTCGCCGCCGATGGCGAGCACCGTCTTGTCCGCGCTCTCGGAGAGCATCACCGGCAGCGGCGCCCAGCCGCGCGACCGCCGGATCATATAAGGCTTCCCGCCGCGCAGGTCGGTCACGGTGTCGTCCGCGCGGATGAGGATCTCCCGGTCGTGACTGAGGATCACGTCGCAGTACGACCCGATCTCAGCGACCGCGTCCGCGTCCGACCGGCAGATCGGCGCGCCCGACGCGTTGCCGCTGGTCATCACGAGGCAGTCTGTCATATCAAGTCCGTCCGGATACCCGAACAGCAGCAGCTGCAGCGGCGCGTAGGGCAGCATCACGCCCAGGCGGTCGTTTCCCGGCGCGACGAGCCCGCAGACGCCGCAGTCCGCGTTCTTTTTCAGGAGCAGGATCGGCTTCTGCCAGCCCGTCAGCCACGCTTCGGCCTCCGGCGGCACCGCGCAGTATTTTCGCGCCGTCTCAAGGTCCGGCATCATCACGGCGAAGGGCTTCACGGGGCGGCGCTTGCGCTCCCGCAGATGCCGCACGGCGCGCTCGCTGCGCGCGTCGCAGCACAGATGGAAGCCGCCGATGCCCTTGACCGCGGCGACGCCGCCGTCCATGAGGATCCGGCGCGTCCTGCGGATCGCGTCCGCCCCCTCGGCCAGCCTGTCCCCGTCCGGCGACAGCAGGTACACCGTCGGCCCGCAGTCGTTGCAGCAGACGGGCTGCGCGTCGTAGCGGCGGTTTTCCGGCGACGTGTACTCTTTCCGGCACCGCGGACACATGGGGAACGCGTCCATGACGGTGCGCTCCCGGTCGTAGGGCATCGCCTTCAGGATCGTCAGCCGCGGCCCGCACTGGGTGCAGTTGATGAACGGATGCAGGTATCGCCGGTCTGCGGGGTCGAAGAGTTCCCTTTTACAGTCCTCGCACACGCCGATATCGGGCGAGACGAAGATGTCCCCGACCTCGTGCTCGCTTTCGATGATGGCGAAATCCGGGTACGGCTCCCGCTCGACCGTCCGGACGAGCGTCCGCAGCACGACGGCGCGGGGCGGGATCTCCTTCGGCACGCGTTCGGCGAATTCAGCCGCCCGCGCCCCCTGCGCGAACACCTCCACGTAGGAGCCCTTGTTCGCGACGGAGCCCTTTACGCCGCATTCCGCCGCCAGCACCGACACGTACGGGCGAAATCCCACGCCCTGCACGACGCCGAATATTTTCAGGTGCAGTGTTTTCATATCAATCGATCAGGCGGCCGCTGACGGCCAGCTGCGGCAGATCGGCCCACGCGCCCGTGAAGTCCGGCACGGCGCGTTTCAGGTACGCGTCTCCCACGATCACGTCCGGCATAAAGTCCCGCACGAATGCGATAAAGTCGTCCTCCGTCTCCAGACGCGCGTCGCCCGGCTTTGTCAGCGCCCGGTCCATGCGGAACCAGCTCGCGACCCGGGTCTCGCCCGTACAGCGCGCGCGGATCGCCTCCGCCGCGTACTGCCCGGCGACGATCAGCGTCCGGTTCGCTCCCGGCACGTCAAAATCGTCCGGCAGGAAGGGATACTCTTTTTGATACGGCGTGCCGAACCGCGCCCGCAGGAGCTCGCAAGCCTCGACCGCCGACGGGCCCACCGCCACGTTGTATTCGTTCGCGCTCATGCGCCGGACCTCCTCGAGGCCGCTGCCGAAGCCGGCGCAGAACGCCTTTTCGCCGTAAACAGCCTTCGCCTTTTGGTCCGCGTCCAGGCGCGAGACCTCCAGCGGCGTCACGCCGACGAGCCCCACGCGCCCCTTTTCGACCGGGTACTTGTCCGCGGCGAACACGTCGAACAGCCTTTTGTACGCCTTGCGCTGCCCCTCGTCGTAGAGCGCGGTGCCGTCGGTGTCCACGTTGACGCCCGGCAGCCCGGTGGCGCGCTCGCTGAGCCGGTCGAGGGCGCGCAGATCGGTCCCGATGACCGCGGGCACCGGCGTGCCGATGACGCTGGTGAAGGCGGCGTCCCCGTGAACGGCCTTTTTGAGCTTTTCAATGAGCTGGTCGTCCCGGCCGAAGACCGCGTCCATGTCGCGCAGACCGGCGGAAAAGACGGCGCTCTTTTTCGTGCGCCAGCGCGGCTCGTCGAAGCCGCAGATGTTTCCGGCGCAGCCGCCCGCGTCGCAGATGACGATCACGCCGCCCAGCTCGTACAGCGCCCCGACCGCCCCGGACTGATCCGGCGCGAAGGGAGACAGCGTCTTCAGAAAGCCCTTCATCGCGTCACCTCCAGCGCGGCGTCCATGCGTTCGAGCAGCAGGCGGACCCCGGCGAAGCCGAAGGGCTGCGTCTCGTCCCGGAAGGGCACGCACGGCGCGTCGTCGTAATAGTATCCGGCGTCGTCGCCCAGCGCCAGCTCGACCGGGTATTCCGCCGGGTCGAAGGTCATCATCGTCGGCGACAGATTTGAGAATACGCGCGTCTGCGGACTGACCTTCGCCAGCGCGTTGATATACGGGAAATTGGCCTCCCCCACGGTGCCGAAGATGACCGGCACCCGGTGGCCCTGTCCGATCAGAAACAGAGACAGCTCGAAGGGATCGGCGTTCAGACACTCGCCGACGGCGATCCGAAGGGAACCGCGTTTCTTCCGGAAGTCCCCGGCCGCGCGTTCGCACGCGGCGCGGTATTCGCCCGTATCGAAATCGATCCCCAGCGCCTGCGCCAGCAGACGGTACTGCGTGTCGATCTTCTCCGGCCGGTAGACGCGGGTCATCTGGATATAGGGAATGCCGAGGTTTTTCTTCATGTCCTCCGCCGCGTAGACGCTCTCCGGATGCAGCACCAGATTGAAGTTCGCGCGGCTCATCTGTTTATATTCGTCGAAGGAGGCGCACCGGCTGATCTCGCGGATCACGCGAATCCCGGCGCCCTTCAGCAGCTCATACAGCTCACAGTCGTCGACAAGGGGCGCGAAATGCCCCAGAATATTCATTTCATTGCCCTTGCGGGGCTGTTTTTCCAGCATGGAATAGACGCTCCTGCGCACGCTCGCCATGGGCGGGAGCTTCTGTTCCCGCGTGAGCGCGTACATATAGCACGGCACCACCGGCAGACCCGCCTTCGCACTCGCCTCATCGCAGACAGCCTGCATATCCGTGCCCAGGAGCGCGTCCACGCAGGTGATGCAGACCATCACGCAGGAGGGCTTCGCGGTCTCGGCGATGCGGCACACCGCGTCCGTGATCTTTTTCAGATGCCGTCCGGTCACGATGTCGGTGCTGTCCTGCAGCAGGAAGTAGAACCGGTCGCGGTAGCCGTCGCGCACGCTCTCGAGCGTCGTGTTGCGGCCGCAGCAGCCGGGGCTCACCAGCAGCATCACGCTGCCCGGCACACAAAGACCGGCTCTTTTCACGCCGAAGCCGTTCGCGCCCGGGGAATTGAACGCCAGCGTCGCCGGCGACGAGTAGATCAGATGCCGGTCGCTGCGCAGCGCGTCCGGCACGTTCGCCTTTCCCAGCGCGGCGAGCGCCTCCGCGGGGATCGAATACGCGCTCATGCGTCCGCCTCCCGCAGCAGCAGCTCCGCCAAAGCGAAGAACCGGCGGCTGACCGGCAGCGCGGGATCGCCCTGCACCGCGGTCTGTCCCTGTTCCTCATAGAGATTGATCTCGTCCGAGCGGGGGATGTCCGCCACGACGGGACGGCCGATGCGCTCGGCAAACGCGCGCACCTTGGCCTCCTCGTCCGGCACGTTGCGCCGGTTGAGGACGACGCCGCGCACGCGCGCGTAGCCCCGGCCGGCGAACTGCTCCACCGCCGTATTGATGTTGTTCGCCGCGTACAGCGCCATCTTTTCCCCGGAGGTGACGATCAGCACCTGCGACGCGTAGCCCTCCCGGATGGGCGCGGCAAAGCCGCCGCAGACCACGTCGCCGAGCACGTCGTACAGCACCACGTCCGGCTTGACGACGCCGAACAGATCCAGCTCCTCTAACAGCTGAAACGTGGCGATGATACCGCGCCCCGCGCAGCCCAGACCCGGCGTCGGGCCGCCGGTCTCGATGCAGACCACGCCGCCGAAGCCGGTCGCGCTGATCTGGTCGAGACGCTCCGGCTCCGCGCCGTCGCGCAGCAGATCCATCACCGGCGTCAGGGGTCTGCCCCCGAGCAGATTCATCGTGGAATCCGCTTTGGGATCGCAGCCGATCTGCACGACGCGCTTCCCCATCGCTGCGAAGGCCGCGGCCAGATGGGAGGTCACCGTGGATTTGCCGATGCCGCCCTTGCCGTAAATCGCGATCTTAATCATTTCACGCTCTCCAATATCGTTTCAAATCCCGCCCGCGTCAGCGCGTCCGGCGCGCGGCGCAGGAAGCACCGGCCGGAATACGCGACGTGCGGCAGCTCGATCAGCTTCGTCCGCGGCGGACAGATCGGCGCGTAAAGCGGATCCGCGACGACCCGCTCGTACCGGCCCATCGCCAGACGCGTCTCGTCGTCCGTCAGCGGCCGCAGGTCAAAGGGCAGCGTCGGCGACGGATCGCCCTCGACCGGCGCGATCAGATCCCAGCCTTCGCCCGTCTCCATCGCGAGCGCTGCGGCGAGGCTGCCGCCCGTCACGCCCTCGCCCGCCACGGCGTTCACGCCGCGTCCCGGCCGCATCGTACACGCGTCGACGCATTTGCCCGTGAGCGCCGCCGTCGCCAGAAGCGAGCAGACCAGCTCCGCGTATTTCCCGTACACGGGGAAGGCGGTCACGTAGGGCACGCCGAACCGTTCATAAAGATCCCGCGCGGCGGCGAGGCCGCAACCGGACGTAACGAGGCTGACGGACGCGCCGGCAAGCTTCGGCAGGTCGTCAAACGCGCCGCCCATGCCGAGGCTTGCCTGTACGGTATAGCCGTGCGCGCGCAGCAGCGCCTTCAGCGTCTCATCCGCGCCGGCGGGCAGATCGAGCGGCGTCAGCCCCAGCAGATTGACCGTCTTCGGCGTTTTCTCCGTTTCACGCGCGCAGAAGCGGCGCGAAACGGCGCGAAACGCGTCGGACGCGCCTTTTTGATACGTTCCGATGCCGTTCGTGCGCACGGCGAAGGCCGGGATCCCCGTCCGGGACTCGATCCCGGCCGCGATATAGTCCATATCGGTCCCGATCATCGCCGGCATCGGCGAGGCGCACAGACATACGAAATTCGGTTTCAGCCGCGCGGCGGCCTCGCACACGTCGCCGATGAGCTTTTCGTCGTCGCCCGTCACGGCGTCGCGCTCGGTCAGCGCGGAGATATAGATCATCGACTCCCGGTCGTACCACCGGGGCTCGTCGTGGGTCGAATAGGTGGAGTTGCACCCGGACGCGTCGTGGACGATCGTCATGCCGCCCAGCTCATAGAGCGCGGAGCAGACGCCCGCCGTGTCCGCGGCGTAGATGGAGCCGTTCACGGAAAACTGCTTCACAGACAACTCTCACACCCCATTCCCTTATGGCTGATCAGCCGCCGGACGTCCTTCGGCGCATTCGCCGCCTCGACAAGCGCGTCCGCGAGGTATTCGACGGCCTCATAGCCGAAGCTGCCGTTTCCGAACACCATATTCACGAAATACGGCGTGTTCTCGAAATACGCCGCCTTCTGTCCCACCGCCACGACGTCGGACGCGTTCTCAGCACGGAACCGCATCGCCGGGTCGAGCGTGGGCGACAATAATAGCTGCGGATACGCTTCCTTCAGGTACGCAAACTGCGGCAGATCCTCGCCGCTCACGCCGTCAACATACAGCTTCGTGACGCGGATCCCCGCGTCCAGCAGCAGCTTCGCCATGGAAAACGGCCGGGTCGACGCCATATAGTCGATGACGACCGGGCGTCCGTCCAGCGCCTCACGCGCCCGCTTCAGCGCGTTTTCCGCCCGCTCCCGGCACGCCGTCAGATCGACCGGATCCATCGCGAGCGCCTCGCACAGCGCAGACGCGTTCGCTTCGATCTCGTCCGCTTCATAGGTGAAGGGCAGATACAGACTGCGCCTGCCCAGCCGGGACGCCAGCGCCCGCGCGGCCTCCTCGGCAGGCGGATAGTACGCGAGCTCCAGCGCCGCCTCGCCCATTCGCAGGAATTCGTCGTAGGTCTCGCATTCGGTCACGTCCCGGACGCGCCGCCCCGCGCGCTCCAAAATCCAAAACAGCTCGCTGTTTCGGTGCGTCGGCACGTCGTTGCCGATGAGATTCACGGCCGTTTCGTCGACCGGCAGCGCCTCGAGCATCTGATACATCCCGCGCCGGGTCAGCTGCTCCGGCGTCAGGCCGCTCTTGCGCATGGTCGGGATCATGTAGCTGTCCACGAAGGCGATCCCCGGGAACCGCCGCCGCAGCCGGTCGAGCAGCCAGGCGAAGTCGATCCCGGCGAAGACGTGCACGCAGCTGACGTACACGAAGACGGCGCGCGGCTTCGGGTCGAGCCGTTCGACCACCGCCGCGGTCCCGGCGTATACGTTTTCCTCCAGATCTGCGCTTGTCAGATCCTCCTCGCGCACAGCCACCCAGGACATGCGCCCCATGGCGTTCATCTCCGCCGCCGTCAGCACGACGCCCCGCAGGCACCCGGCCGCGCAGATGTAGATCTGATGGCTTTCCGGCACCTTCATCGCCATATGGACGATGTTCCGGCTGCCCCGCGCCGGCGGATTGTATTCAAGCCCCGACGGAAACAGCGCGCCGGGGTCGGCGTCCGCGATGCGCTTCTGCGGCGTCAGGGCGGCGTCAAAGACCGGCTTCAGCATGAGACCGCCCTCTCGAGCACGGCCCGCGCCAGCGCCCGGTACTGCCGCGCCGGTTCGCTCTCCGGGAACGCCTCCAGCACGGTCAGGCGTTCGTCGTCCGCGTCCAGGATCAGCTCGTCCCGGTCGATCGCGCCGGCGATCACTGTGTTCAACTCCAGCGCGAGCGCCTCCGTCTTCTCATTCTCCCGGCGGCCGCCGCGCCGGTTCAGGATCAGCCCGCCCAGACGCGCGTAGCCCCGGTCCCGGAACCGCGCAAGCGCCTCGGCGATGTTTTTCGCCGCGTAAAGCGCCATATTCTCTCCGGAGGTCATCACGAACACCCGGTCGGCGTAGCGCATCGGCATGGAAAAGCCGCCGCAAACCACGTCGCCGGGCACGTCGAAGAAGACGACGTCCGGCTGATATTGATCATAAATTTTACATTTGTCCAGCATTTCCAATGCCGTGATGATGCCGCGCCCCGCGCAGCCCACGCCGGGCACCGGCCCGCCGGCTTCCGCGCAGATCACGCCGGCAAACCCCTCGACGAGCGCCTCGTTCGCGTCGGCCTGCGCGCCGTCCCTGCGAAACAGCTCCAGCAGCGTCTCGACCGCCTGTCCCCGCCGCAGATTCAGCGTGGAGTCGGCCTTCGGGTCGCACCCGATCTGCATGACG
>ONWP01000286.1 GCA_900321595.1 uncultured Eubacteriales bacterium | reverse complement strand
CTCGATCAGGATACAACGTCGCCGCTTGCCGCTTCCGACTGCTTTCCGTCAAAACTAACCTCGCTCCCGTTTTCCAGATAGATCACCACGTCAGCGATCCTGTTCGGCTTATCCGGAAGGGGCGCAGAAGCGATCTCTCCGTTCTCAGTCATCAAAACATATTCCGATCCGTTTTCTTCATCCTGTTTTTCCGCGATCAGATACGTTTTGCTGTCGTCGGCAACCGTTTCGTTCATCAAATAAAAGCCTTCCCGGGAGAACATTCTGACAAATCTGCCGTCCTCGGTATACAAAAGTCCGGCTTTTTCATTTTCCAGAATATATGTATTTTCCGTGATCTGTCGTCGGTCCTGAATGCTGCTGCTGATATGCTGTTCGATTCCATCGTCACCATAGTACGTCAGTTCACCGCCGTCCGCGGTCGCCTGATACGACTTCGTCCCTACAGCGACAGCCTCTGACGCGTCGAGGACGTCGAAAATATACCAGCTTCCCTGATAGTATTTCTCCCCGTCCGCACCCGGAAGCACCAGCAGCGCTTCTTCCTCGTTTTCCACCTCTTTTGAAACCTGATACGCGCGGATATACCGCTCGTTGAGCTCGACGACGGCGGCATATTTCGCGGGTACGATCACATGCCCCTCCGCGTCCGCGACGCCGACGCAGTTCAAGTCTCCTGTATCTTCGACTTCTTCTGAAGACAGATTACTGATTTCGAAATAATACTGCAGCGCTTTGCAATATGTGTAACTGCCGGATCCTTCAAATCCGCTGAATTTTGTGTTCAAAGCTATTGCGTATACCGGGTTGCCGTCTTCATCCATCCGCGATTCGACGCGGCCGAATCGATTCCCATTATCCCCGACAGGCTCGAACTGCCCCTCTGCGGTATTCTTTGTGAATGAAGAGAGCTCTGCGCCGGTTTCCGCTGCGCCGCTGCCGTCCGGCTTCATCTGTTTGTCTGCATCCCTCTTTGCGCATCCGGCAAAAAGGCTCAGCATCATCACCGCGGCGAGAACCGCGGACAGGATCCGCATACGTTTCATATCGATTCATCCTCCGGTCAGAAGCATACGGAAATGCGGGCAAAGCGTTTCCTTACGAAAATACATTGTTGATTGTAATATAAAAAACGGAAAATGTCAACGCGTTTTTCCGCCGCGCGGCGCTCACGCGAACCACTGTTCGCAGGCGCCGGTCTCCAGCACGTCGGCGATCCGGCCGCAGGCGCGTCCGTCGCCGTAGGGATTGCTGGCGCGGCTCATCGCGGTGTAGGCGGCTTCATCGGTGAGCAGCCGCGTAAAATTCTCATAGATCACGTCTTCCCGCGTGCCGACGAGCTTGAGCGTGCCGGCCGCGATGCCCTCCGGCCGCTCCGTCGTATCGCGCATGACCAGCACGGGCTTGCCCAGAGACGGCGCCTCCTCCTGCACGCCGCCGGAGTCGGTCAGGATCAGATAGGAGCGCGCCATGAAGTTGTGGAAGTCCAGCACGTCCAGCGGCTCGATGATCCGGATGCGGTCGTCGTCGCCGAAAACTGACGCTGCCGCTTCGCGGACGGCGGGATTCATGTGGATGGGATAGACGGCGCGCACGTCCGGCGTTTCGTCTATGACCCGCTTGATGGCGCGGAACATCCGGCGCATGGGCGCGCCCAGATTCTCCCGCCGGTGCGCGGTGATGAGGATCATGCGGTTGCCGGTCAACGCCTCCAGCACGGGATGCCGGTAGTCCTCCCGCACGGTCGTGCGGATCGCGTCGATGGCCGTATTGCCCGTGACGAAGATATGCTCCGGCGATTTGCCCTCGCGCAGCAGATTCTCGCGCGCGGTCGGCGTCGGCGCGAAATCGTACCCGGAGATGATCCCGACGCCCCGCCGGTTGAATTCCTCCGGGAACGGCGCGTAGAGATTGCCGGTGCGCAGTCCCGCCTCCACGTGACCGACGGGGATCTGCAGATAATAGCACGCCAGCGCCGTCACAAAAGTGGTGGACGTGTCGCCGTGCACCAGCACCAAGTCGGGCCGTTCCGCCTCCAGCACGTCGCGGATCTTCAGCAGGATGGCCGCCGTGATGTCAAAAAGCGTCTGATTCTGTTTCATGATGGAAAGGTCGTACTGCGGCTTCACGCCGAAGGTCTCCAGCACGCTGTCAAGCATCTGCCGGTGCTGCCCGGTGACGCAGACGACGGTCTGCACGCCCCGCCGGGACTGCAGCTCTTTGACGAGCGGGCACATCTTGATGGCCTCCGGCCTGGTGCCGAATACGGTCATGATCTTTTTCATGCGATCTCCTCCTGCGGCTGCAAGGGCCTTGCAGACATAGAATAGTAGGTGTGATAGATGACGAAGCCGGGTCTGGCGCCCGCGGGCTTGCGGAGCTCCCGGACCGGCGTGTAGTCGATCTCCACGGTCGTGGCGTCCCGTCCGGCGCTGAACCAGGCGGCAAGGCCGGCGGCGAATTCGATATCCGCGTCCGGCGCGTCCAGTCCCGCGCCGCACAGCACGACGTGCGAACCGGGCATTTTCTGCGCGTGGAACCAGAGATCGTCTTTTCCGGCGATGCGGAAGGACAATTTATCGTTGCCGGCGTTGTTGCGGCCCACGAGCACCCGCAGGCCGCTTGGCGCGCGGTATTCGCGGGGGCCCGCTTCCGCGGCCTGTTTTTTATCCCGGCCGGTCTGCCGTTTCAGATACCCCTCCTGCGCCAGCTCCCGGCGGATTGCCGCGATCTCCCGGTCGTTCTCCGCCCGGGACAGCTCGTCGAGCACGGTGCCCAGATATTCGATATCCCGTTCGTCCTGCGCGATCAGATCGGTCAGCCGCTCCTCGGCGGTCTTGCGCTTTTTGTACTCACGGAAGTATCTGGCGGCGTTCTCCGCCGGCGTCAGCTCCGGCTTTACGGGGATCGTGACGGACCTGCCCTCGTCGTACCAGTCGCAGACCGAATAGGCGTCCTGCCCCTTGCGCAGCTGATACAGATTCGCGTTGATCAGCTCCGCGAAACGCCGCTTTTCCTCCCGGTCGGCTCAGGCCTCCAGCTCGAGCCGTCGATTGTCCAGACGTCTGGACGTGCGCTCGCGCAGGCTCGTCACCGTGCGGAACAGATCCTCCGCCTTGGCGTGCGTCCGGGTATAGCGATCCCGCTCGGCGTAGAAGTCGTCCATCAGCCGGGAGAGATCCTCGCGGCTCTCCGGTGTGACGGCGGCGCCGAAGCAGGTGATCTGCATATAAGAGAATTCCTTCATACGCCCGTTTTCCCGGATGAGGCACGGCGTATAGGAGCCGCCCGTCACGCGGCTGTGGAGCGTCTCCAGCTCGAAGCGCAGCGCGTTTTGCTGCCTGTCGCTCAGCTGGTTCGCGGGCAGATCGTCGCCGCCGGCGCGGAAGGCCAGCTCGTTCGCCGTGAGCGGGGACAGCCCCTCCACAGCGTTCAGCAGCGCCTTGCCGAGCGGCTTGTCAGACGACGCGACCCTGTCGAACAGCGTCTGCGCGTCCGCTGCGGCCGGGTCGAGCTTATCCGGACGCGGCGGCAGCACGTACCGCATCCCCGGCAGGATCTGCCGCACGGAGGACGTGGCCAGATCCACCCGTTTGACGCTGTCGATCACGACGTCATCCGCGTCCAGCAGGATGATATTGCTGTGCCGCGCCATGATCTCGATGATCAGATGCCGCTCCACCCGGTCGCCCAGCTCGTTGATCACGGAAAAGGAAAGCCGCAGGATGCGGTCCATCCCGACCTGCGCGACGGCGGTCAGCGTGCCGCCGACCAGGTGCTTGCGCAGAAGCATGCACAGCATGGGCGGTTTTTCCGGATTGTCGATGGACTGCTGCGTCAGCCGAATGCCCGGCGCGTTGCCGTTGGCGGACAGCAGCAGGCGGTACCGGTCCTCCCGGGTGCGCATCGCGAAAAGCAGCTCCGTCTTCGTCGGCTGGTAGATCTTCTCCACTCTGGCGCCGACGAGCGACGCGCGCAGCTCCCCGGCGAGCAGATGCAGATATACGCCGTCTAATCCCATAGCGGCTCCTTCGGCGTCAGCGCGCGGCAGGGCGGATTGCAAAAGTGGATAAACCGCGCGGCGGGGAACTGCTGCTGCAGCCGGTCCCGCAGCGCGCGGACGGCGGGCTCCTCCGTGGCGAAATGACCGGCCTCGATCAGGCAGAGCCCCTGCCGTTCGGCTTCGTAGAACATATGATGCTTGACCTCACCCGTGACGAACGCGTCAGCGCCGGCGGCCGCGGCCTCAGCGATGTAGTCTCCGCCCGCGCCGCCGCAGACGGCCACACGCCGGATCTCACCCGGGAAGGCCGTATATTTGACCGGATCGCCGAGCCGGTCAGCGACAAACTGCGCGAACGCGTCGGCGCGCATCAGCGTCTGCGTCGAACCGATGCGCATCATCGGCAGGCCCTCCGCTTCAACGACCGCCGGATCCGTCAGCCCCAGCTGCGCGGCCAGCACGTCATTGACGCCGCCCGGCGCCATATCGTAATTCGTGTGGGCGCTCAGGACGGCGACGCCCTGCCGCACGGCCCGGTAGACGAAGCTGTCGGACAGCACGCTCTTCGCCGCGTGAAACAGCACCGGATGATGCGTGACGATCAGGCCGCAGCCATTGCGCCGGGCAGCCTCCAGCGACGCCGGCGAGCAGTCGATCGTGACCAGCGCCCGGTCAAATTCGTCGTCCATACTGCCGACGGCAAGGCCGCTGTTATCCCAGGGCATCTGCGCCGCGTAGGGCGCGAACGCGTCGATCGCGTCATAGATCTCTCTGACCTTCATACTGTCTCCGTTATTTTTCGTTGACCAGTTTGCCGGTGATATGCTCCGGCGTCAGGCAGAAGCAGAGCACCCGATGGCCGTCGTGGGCGATCTCATGCTCAATGTAGGCTTCATCCTGCGTGAACTTATAGCTGAGCTGCCGGCTGATCTCGATCGCCTCCGCGTGATCCTCCACGATCGAGACGCGCCCGAAGACGATGACGCTGCGGATATTGAGCGCCCAGTCGCCGGGATTCCGATATCCCCCGTCATAGACGCAGAAGCTCGCCTTGTCGCAGGCGCGGATCGCGTCGATCTTGTGCCCCGCGGGGCCGGAGTGGAAGTAGAGCTTCCCGTCCGATTCGTTATACCAATGATTGATCGGCAGCGCGTACGGGTAGCCGTCGCCGCCCTGCACCGCCAGCACGCCGCGTTTTTCCTGTTTCAGGATCTCCACGCAGGTCTCCCGGTCAAGCGCCTGCCGCTTGCGAACGATTTCACGAAACATGCAATCACCTCTCGCATTTCTTTTATTTTATACGAAAACAGCCGATGATGCAAGTAAAATCAGAAGAAAGCGCGATTCTGTTGACTTTTCTTCTGATATGGATTAAAATACAAATGAATATTTCTGGAGGGAAAAAAGATGAGCTGTAAAAAGACGATCTGTGCGGTCATTTCCGCCGTCCTGTTCCTGTTAAGCGTCTGCGTGTCCGCGAACGCCGCGAACGCAGGCCTCGGCGACGTCGATTTGAACGGGAGGGTGACGGCCTCGGACGCGAGGCTTGCGCTGCGCTATTCCGCCAGGCTTGAGAAGCTGACGGCGGAGCAGATCGCGAACGCCGCCGTTCTGAAAAGGGACGGAAAAACGGTCAGAGCGGCCGACGCCCGCAAGATCCTGCGCGTCAGCGCTCGGCTGACGACCTTTGACGAAGGGGAACATGTCTATTTTGTCCCGGTCGAGATCGTGAAAACATCTTACGACCCGACGATAGATACTGCTTGGAATCAGACCAGCCGGTTTGTTTGGTCGGGGGATAAAGTCGTGAACAGATCGACAACCACCGAATTCCGGTCGGGAAAAGAACAGCGCAGTTCAGAAATAACGCAGGAATTTCATTTCGACGAATACGGTCGATTCTTGGGTGGAACAGAAACGAAGGAAGATAAAACAACGGTCGAATATAAAGCCGTTTATGCTAACGGTAATCTCAGTCGCGTTGAGCAATACGAAGGTTCTGAAATGGTATGCGCCGAGGGCTATGATCCGTCCGGAAGGATCATTATGAAGCAAACGCTTGATCTGACGCCGGAGCTGTATGTTTACGACGGCGATGGAAAATTGATTCGATCCTCGGATGATATGAATCAAACGGAATATAAATACAATGCACATGGTGAAGTCGAATCGATATCCAGGAAAGCTATCATAGACGATGGTTTCAGCTCTTACTATCAGGAGTTTACATATCAATATGATTCCGAGGGCAGGGTGCTGTTAAAAAAAGACATAACGACCGATCTGGCTGATGCGTATTCTTATGATAACGAGGGCAGAGTCTCAACAAGGTCGACATCGGGCGATTTGGGTTCCGGCGACACTTTTTATCAGTTTTATTATGATGACAACGGTCTGCTGATCAAACAGACGTCCACGTACGCAGACGAAGTGATTACGATCCGATACGAAAGCTGCAGCAAGGCGCAGGCTGAAGCGTGGAATTTCCTTTCCAGGGGATACCCGTTCATCTGGATCTTTCACCCGCTTCCCTCTGTGATGATCGAAAGCGAAGTGGGCATGCGAACCGCGTATTAACAAGGAACGGACTGTCCGCATCGGGCAGTCCGTTTGACATTATCTGTGCAGGAATTCCTTGAGCCGCAGAAGCAGTCGCCACACCGCGCTCGTCCGCGGCGCAAAATAGACCACGTCCCGGAACGCCGG
>ONWP01000283.1 GCA_900321595.1 uncultured Eubacteriales bacterium | reverse complement strand
CCCGGCGCGGTCTACATCTGCGGAAAGAACAGCTCCGGCACGTATGACATCTACGAAATCAAATAAATAACGCGCGTTTGTCCGCCGCCGATCCGAAAGGGTCGGCGGTTTTTTGCCGGCGCGCTTCAGGGACTTGACATTTTTCAGACGGGATGATATAAAAGAAAGCGAGCTTTTCAAGGATGGTGCGGTTATGAAGGGTATGGTTAAGGCTGTCGCGGCGATCACACTGATCATTGCCTCGCTGTTTTTCGGCTGCGTTCCGGCTGCGGCGGAGGAGGCGTTCCCGGACGCGCTCGCGGAGCCATCGCTGAAGCTGCGCGTGGATCTGTTTGACGACGCGCAAGCCTATACTTACGTGCACGAGCTGCCCGGCTATCCGGACGCGCCGTATGTCCTGTTCCTGCCCGCCGACTGCGACAGGACGCGTCTGCGCGTTTCATTCGACGCGCGGCAGCTGAAAGTGGGAGACGCTGTGCTGCGGTCGGGCGACGCGACCGACGTCTTTGCTGCCGACGGCAATTTTACGGTCGAAGCGGACGGCGTGACCTATCCCTTGCGGGTGCTCTCATCCGCGAACCTGCCCTCAATTTATATCTCGACGGAAAGCGGATCGCTCGCCGCGATCCACGCGGACAAGGAGCACCGGGAGGCCGGCGCGCTGACCGTCGCGGAAAACGGCGCCGTCACGCTGGCCGGGAGCGCGCTTTCCTACATCAAGGGCAGGGGCAATTCCAGCTGGAAATCCAATGAAAAACGCAGCTACAGCATCAAGTTCTCTGAAAAAACCGGGCTTCTCGGGATGTCCGCCGCCAAAAAATGGGCGCTCGTCTCCGACAATATGGATAAATCCCTGATGCGCAACGCGATCGCCTATTCCGCCGCGAAGCGGACGGATCTGCCGTTCACGGTCGATTTTCGCTTTGCGGATCTCTATATCAACGGCGGCTACCGGGGTAATTATTTGATCTGTGAAAAGGTGGAAGTCGGTTCGGGTCGCGTCGATATCGCGGATCTGGACGATGCGAACGAGCAGGCCAATCCCGGCGTCGACCTCGCGTCGATTCCGGTTGTCAAGGAAACACAGGGCGACCTGAAGCTCAGTTGGAGCGAATTGCCGGCAGAGCCGCAGGATATTTCCGGCGGCTATCTGCTGGAATACGATTACCCGGAGGAATTCGATCTGCGTCCGGCGGCGTTTCAGACCGCGAACGGAACGACGCTGGTTCTGCACGCGCCGGAGTATGCGGGCAAAGGTGAGATCAGCTATGTCGCGGCGCTGTACGCGGCGTTTGAGGAAGCGCTGCTCTCGCCGGACGGCGTGAATGCGCAGGGAAAGCATTACACGGAGTACATCGATATACCGTCTTTTGTGGACGGGATCCTGATTTATGATTTTACATCGGATCAGGACCGCGGCCATTCGAGCTGGTACATCTATCTGCCCGCGGGCGAACAGCGGTTCCATATGGGGCCGATGTGGGACTTCGATCAAAGCATGGACAACGCGGAGCACGCGCTTTTCTGCGTGGAAACAGCCGCGAAAACCAGATATGACGCGTCGAAGCACGTCAAAAAACTGCAGCGCGAGACCTTTATCGAGCAGCTTTGCTCGCACGAGGATTTTATTGACGCGATGGCGGACCGGTTCCCGGCGCTGGCGGACGCGTTCGAGTCTGATCTGAACGGCGAGATCGCCGCGCTGTTCGCGCGTATCGCGTCTTCCGCGTCTGCGGACGCCATCCGCTGGGGCTACGATCCCGGCCTGTATCAGGACACACAGCTGCGGGATTATATCCCGGCCAGATGCGCGAAGCTGCGCGCCGACTTTGCGAATATCGACGCGCTGATCGAGCAGGCGCTGCAGGCGATCGAGGCGCAGGGCGGGTATGCGTCCGGCGCGTCGACGCAGACGCCGCTGCGGATCGTGCTCGGCGTCGCGGCGGTTGCGGCGGTGGGTGTTGGTATTTTTCTTGTCATCCGTGCGGCACGCAGACGAAAGACGGAATAAGCGTCTCAACAATGAACAGAAAACTGCCGTTTCAGGCGGTTTTTTTATTTATGATCAACATATGCATGGCAAATTGTCACAAATAAAGTCAAAAGCAAAATATTTACAGTTTGTTCACAGTTGGTCAATAAGACTGCGACACTGCTTTGATAAAATAATATTGGAATTGTGTCGTATGTCAAAAGAAACGAACGAAGTATTTGCGTAGATATAAGGAGTGTGCATCATTGATGAGTCAGAATGGAATTACAAGAAAATGGCTTTCCGTGCTGCTGGCGGTCGTGATGGTGTTCGGCTACGCCGGGCTGTTTTCGTCGTTGGTCGCCGAAGCTGCGACAGACGACTGGGGCGTCAAGATCGCCGTGCCGGAGACGGTGTATATGACGCCGCAGAATAACTACGGTACTGCGACCACATCTGTGGAGTATTACGTCAATAACACAATTAGTTCGTCCGGCGGGATTACTCTGGATGCCAGCAACGCTGTGACAGCCGGTAAGTTCTATATTTACAGCTCAAAAATCAGCTCGATCGAAAGTGTCACGGTCGACGGCGCGAGTTTGAGCAATTTCAGCGCGTCGAAGAGCGGCAGTCTCTTCTCCGACACTTCCTTCACGATGACGCTTTCCAGCGGGATCTCTTCTTCTCAGACGAAGACGCTGGAATGGCAGATCGTATGCAAAATGGCGGACAATACTTTCGCGACGTTTTACGCGTACACGGTCGCTTACGCGCCGTATCTGTCGCCTGTTTTTGCAGCAGGTCGGTGCAAGAATACCAGAGACGACGATTCTTTTGGACAAGGTTTGTCCTGGGTCAGCGGTATCCATGGAATTTCAGCCGCAGGCGGGTATTACCCGAAAAGCAGTTTTTTACCACTGCTCGACGGCCCGAGTATAGGAAACGGTGAACAGGGCTGCAGCGACTGGTTCAGTGGAAGCCAACAATGCGGTTTGCCCACCAAAGGCGGTTGGTATACAAACAAGGAATACGGTTATAACTTTGGAGACGAAACGCTGTGCGTATTTGAGCGCTCGGGCGAATCTTTCATCAATGTAGATGTCAGCCGTTATAGTAACTTGAATCAGATTCCGAACCTGAACGGCGGTCTCTATGTAACCGATTGTGAAGGCTGTGGTACTGTTTGG
>ONWP01000362.1 GCA_900321595.1 uncultured Eubacteriales bacterium | reverse complement strand
ATCATGCCGTCCACCCGCAGCGTGATCTTGTCCGCGTGCGGTTCCTCCGTCCGGGGCGCCGAAACCGGGATCGGCGCGATCGCGGCTTTTCGTCCGCGGCGCGGTCTGTCATGCGAGCTGTCGCGGATTTTGATCAGGTTGAGCCGCAGCGCGTTGAGACAGACGGTGACGCTCGACAGGCTCATGGCCGCCGCCGCGTACATGGGATCCATTTTCAGCCCGAACAGCCCCGCCGCCAGCGGAATGCAGATCAGGTTGTAGAAGAACGCCCAGAACAGGTTCTGATGAATATTGCGCAGCGTGCCGCGCCCCAGCCGGACGCATGCCGCCGCGTCCTCCAGATCGCTGTTCATCAGCACGATGGACGCGCTGTCGATCGCCACGTCTGTGCCCGCGCCGATGGCGACGCCCACGTCCGCGCGCATCAGCGCCGGCGCGTCGTTGATGCCGTCGCCGACCATGGCGACCCTGCCGGTCTTTTGCAGCGCCCGGATGACGGACTCCTTCTGATCCGGCAGGACGCCCGCGATCACCTCGTCCACGCCCGCCTGCGCGCCGATGTAATGCGCCGTCTTTTCATTGTCGCCGGTCAGCATGACGACCCGGACGCCGAGCTTTTTCAGGTGACGGATCGCCGCCGGTGAAGACGCCTTGATCACGTCCGCCACGGCGATCATGCCCAGCAGCCGATCCTCTTCGGCGAACCAGAGCGGCGTTTTTCCGCTTTGCGCGAGCGCAGCGCCGCGGCTCTGCAGCGCGTCGTCCGTCAGCTCGCGCATATACGCGCCGCTGCCCGCGCGCATGCGCCTGCCGCGCACGACGCCCTCGACGCCGCTGCCCGGCAGCGCCCGGAAGTCAGAGGCGCCCTCCGCGGTGACGCCGCGTTTTTCGGCCTCCGTCACGATCGCCCGCGCCAGCGGGTGCTCGCTGCGCGTCTCCAGCGCGAGCGCCTTTTCCAGCAGCTCCCGTTCGGTCACGCCGTCCGCCGGCACGACGTCCGTCACCACGGGAGTGCCCTGTGTGACGGTGCCGGTCTTGTCCAGGGCGATGGTGTCGATCTTGCCGATCGTCTCCAGCGCCTCTCCGGTTTTGATGAGGATGCCGCTGCGCGCGCCGACGCCGTTGCCGACCATGATCGCCACAGGGGTGGCGAGCCCCAGCGCGCAGGGGCAGGAGATCACGAGCACGCAGATGCCGCGCGCCAGCGCGTCGCCGACGTCCGCGCCGTACAGCAGCCATCCGGCGATCACCAGCACCGCCAGCGCGATCACCGTCGGCACGAATACGCCGGAGACCTTATCCGCGATGCGGGCGATGGGCGCCTTTGTCGCGGCGGCGTCGGAGACCATGCGGATGATCTGGCTCAGCGCCGTATCCTCGCCCACGCGCGTTGCGCGGCAGGTCAGGAAGCCGGAGCGGTTGACGGTCGCGGCGCTGACGCGGTCGCCGGCGGATTTATCCACCGGCACGGATTCGCCGGTGAGCGCGGATTCATCAACGGCGCTCTGTCCGTCGATCACGACGCCGTCCACGGGGACGCTGTCGCCGGGCTTCACCGCGAAGACGTCGCCGGGCCGCACCTCCTCCACATCGACCTCGATCTCCTCGCCGTCGCGGATCAGCCGCGCCCTTTTCGGCTTCAGCCGCAGCAGGTTCTTCAGCGCGCCGGTGGTGCGGCCCTTGGAGATCGACTCCAGCAGCTTGCCCACGGTGATCAGCGCCGGGATCATGGCCGCGGATTCAAAGTACAGCTCGTTGTGATACAGCTCCATCAGATCCATGTTGGCCGCGCCGTCCGTGATCATGCCGCACATGCGGAAGAAGATCCAGACGCTCCATGTGAAAGACACCGCGGAGCCCAGCGCGACGAGCGTATCCATATTCGGCGCGCGGGAAAACAGCGCCCGCGTGCCGCTGACAAAGAATTTGCGGTTGATGATCAGCACCGCCGCGCTCAGCAGCAGCTGCGCCAGCGTCAGCCCCAGATGGTTGTGCGCGAAAAACGGCGGCACCGGCCAGGACAGCATATTGTGCCCCATGGTGATATACATGAGCACGAGCAGAAAGGCGACCGAAAGGATGAGCCGCCGCTTCAGCTTCGGCGTCTCGGTATCCGTCAGGCCGTCGTCCCGCGCCTCGATCGTCTTTGTCTCCGCGCCGCGCAGAGAGGCGCCGTACCCGGCCTTTTCCACAGCCCTGATCACGTCCGCGCTCGACGCGGCGCCGTCTACGCGCATGGAGTTGGTCAACAGGCTGACGGCGCAGTCGGTCACGCCCGGCACGCTTTTTGCGGCCTTCTCGACCCGCGCCTGGCAGGCCGCGCAGCTCATTCCCGTGACATGATAGTATTGCTCCATCTCCATGATCTCCTTTGGACCGCGTCCGGCAGGGGAGCGGTCGGTTGCGGCGTTGCCGCTCCTCGTTGCCTTATGCTAACTCTGTCTTTATTATAGCAGAACCGGCGGTAAAAGTCCATAGACGGCGCGCCGGTTTTTTTCGTTTTTTGCCGTCCGGAGGCGAAAAAGCGCCCCCGGGGGACGCTTTCGCGGATATTCCTGCGCGTTCAGCCTTCGGCGGCCAGCGCGGCGCCCATCTCGTACGCCTTGCGGCGCTCCTGCGGGAACACGGTCTCGTGGCGCAGCTTTTTCGCCGAGCTTGCCGAAGCCGCGCTGCTTGAGCAGCTGCGCGTGGATGGAGTGCTGCTGGGAGTTGCCGAACCAGCCCTTTGCGAATGCCTGCAGCAGTTCGGTTTTTGTCATTTTATATGACTCCTGAGAGTATGATTTGCACGTTTCGGCTTACAGCGACTTCGCGAAATCGCGGATCGCGGCAAGCTTCTCTTCCGATTTGTTCTCCTCGCCCGCGAGCGTGCAGACGCCGGCGTCCTCGATGCCCATATAGGAGAGCATATCCTGATAGGACGCGACGGCGCTCCTGCCGGTGTTCGGGGAGCCGGAGGAGAGCAGCAGCGCGGCCTTCTTCGCCTTCGCGGGCTTGCCGATGCAGTACACGCGCTGGATCGCGGCGGCCAGCTGGGCCGTCATGCCGAAGTAGTAGACGGGGGACGCGAAGACGAGCATGTCGCTTTCCAGATACGCCGGGATGACCTTGTCCATGTCGTCCTTCTGGATGCACTTGCCCTCGCCCTTGGTGTGGCAGTATTCGCAGCCCTTGCAGCCCGCGATGTTCATGCGTCCCACGTGCAGAACGTCGACCTCGTGGCCGGCCTCGCGCGCGCCCGCGGCAAAGGCCTCGACCATGGCGGCGGTGTTCTGTTTGCGGGGACTGCCGTTGAGAATGGTGATCTTCATCTGTATTTCCTCCTGTCGGCTCACGCCGGATTGAATTTGTCCTTGCCCTGCCTGCAGCGGGGGCACTTCCAGTCGTCGGGCAGATCCTCGAACGCCACGCCGTCGTGCTCGGCGGGGTCGTAGACGTAGCCGCAGATGGAGCAGACGTATTTGCCGCCGGGCTTGCGCTCCTCGAAGCGGATCTCGTCGAAAACCGTCTCGATCGGATGGTCGAGGTCCATGACGCGCTTTGCCTCGAGATTCTCATAGCCCTGGGGCGTGTGCGTGCCGCAGTAGACCGTCGGGTGGTTCCGGATGAACGCGCGCACCCGGTCGAGCGTCTCGCGGGCGGCGGCCTGATCCTCGAACACGACGGAGAGCTTATTCTCGTAAAGCGCCTCGTCCACATAGGTGATGTCGCCGTGGAGCATGTAGAAAAGGCCGTCGTTTTCCGCGATCACGATGCTGTTGCCGTTGGTGTGTCCCTTCGCCTTGACGAACGTCACACCGTCGCAGATCTTCTGACACGCCGGGAACTCGTAATACACGCCGTCGGTAAAGGTCACGGGGACGATATTGTCGATCCCCTGCAGCTCGACGGCGGAAAGCTCGTCCGCGTTCACATAAATCGCCGCGTTCGGGAAGGATCTGAGCTCGCCGGAATGGTCGGCGTGTTTATGCGTGAGCAGGATCTTCGTCACCTGCTCCGGTTGATAGCCCAGCGCCGCGAACGCCTCCATGTAACTGCAGATATCCCTGCCGGTATAGGCCGGACTTGTCTCGTCCGGT
>ONWP01000281.1 GCA_900321595.1 uncultured Eubacteriales bacterium | reverse complement strand
GTCGTCGCGCGTTTGGCCGTGGTGCGCCTGCTCGCAGCGTGCGGCATGGACAAGGCTCTCGTGATTGTGCAAGATCGCCTTCGGGAAGCCGGTCGTTCCGCTCGAGAAGTAGATCGCGCCGTAATCGTTGTCGCAGAGCTCCACGGGCGGCACCACGCTGGAGCAGTAATAGGTCATCTCCTCGTAGCTGTCGGCAAAATCGGGTTTGCCGTCGCCGACGAAGAAGAAATCGCGGATCTTCAGCTCCGGCAGAACGCTCGAGACACGCTCGGTGAATTCCGGCCCGAAGATGAGCACGCTCACGTCGGCCAGATCGAGGCAGTAGCGGATCTCGTCCGCGGAATAGCGGTAATTCATCGGCACGGCCAGCGCGCCGGTCTTGAGCACGCCGAAGTAGATCGGCAGCCACTCGAGACAGTTCATCAGCAGGATGCCGACCTTGTCGCCGCGCTTGACGCCGCGCGTGAGCAGCAGGTTCGCGAACCGGTTCGCCCGGATGTCGAACTCGCGCCAGGTCATTTCCCGGCGGTATTTTTCATGCTCAGCCGTCTCGATGAGGTTGTATTCCCGCCAGGTCGTCAGCTTGTCGGGCTGATTGGCGGGGTTGATCTCCACCAGCGACACATCGTTGGGGTAGAGCTTCGCGTTGCGTTCCAGATAATCCGTGATCGGCAATTCATTCACCCTTTCGTCAAGATCAGAGCCGGCGCCGGGCCGGCTCTTCATTGCTATATAGCGCTTTTGCTATATTGTATTATAGCACGATAGTGCGACGGATGCAAGACTTATTTTGCCTTGCGCTCGCGTTCCTCGAGGGAATCCTTCACCGTGACGAGCACCTTGCGATCGTAGCAGGTAAACATCGGTCCCACCACGTCGTTCGGCATCTTCTTCGTCAGCAGCGACACGATCGGGACGAGCACCAGCCCGCCGACCATGGCGAACACGCCGGAGTAGATGGAGTTGCGGAACATGAAGCCAAGCACGCCGCCCTCGAAATTCAGGACCTTGAACGTGACCAGCAGCTGCACCAGCGTTACGCCCACGCCCCAGATGAAGCTGACCCAGACCGCGGGACGCGTCGTCTTCTTCCAGTACAGGCCGTACAGGAACGGCGCGAGGAAGGAGCCCGCCAGCGCGCCCCAGGAGACGCCCATCATCTGCGCGATGAAGGTGAAGCCCGGGAACATATCCTTCAGGATGGCGATCACGGCGGAGACGGCGACGAAGAAGACCACGAAGATACGCATGATGAGCAGGTTTTTCTTCTCGCCCTTGTTCTTTTTCCGGTCGATCACGTCCAGCGCCAGCGTCGAGCTGGAGGTCAGCACGAGACTTGACAGCGTGGACATGGAGGCCGCCAACACCAGCACCAGCACCAGCGCGACGATCAGGTCGCCGATGACGGTGCCCTGCAGCGTCGCGAGCATCTGCGGGACGATCCGGTCAAAGGAGACCTTGCCGTTCACGAAGATGTCCGTGTTCGCGTACAGCCGGCCGAAGCCGCCCAGGAAGTAGCAGCCGCCCGCCACGACGACCGCGAAGACCGTCGAGATGATCGTGCCCTTGCGGATGGAGTCCTCCTTGTCGATGGCGTAGAACTTGCCGACCATCTGCGGCAGGCCCCAGGTGCCCAGCGACGTGAGCAGCACCACGAAGAGCAGGAACACGGGGTCTGTGCCGAAGAACGAGGCGAAGCCGCCGACCTGCTCCGGATTGGATTCCACCGGCACCTGCGACAGCTTGATGAGGGACTCGGTGAAGCCGCCGTTGGATTTGAGGACGGCCAGCACCACCGCGACGATGCCCACCAGCATGATGATGCCCTGGATGAAGTCGTTCATCGCCGTGGCCATGTAGCCGCCGATCAGCACGTAGACGCAGGTCAGCACGCTCATGACGACGATCGCGACCCAGTAGGGCACGCCGAACGCCATGTCAAAGAGACTCGACAGACCGTTGTACAGCGAAGCCGTGTACGGGATCAGGAAGATGAAGACGATGCCGCTGGCGACGATCTTGAGCGTCTCGGAATCATACCGCTTGCCGAAGAAGTCCGGCATGGTGCGCGCGTCGAGGTGCTGCGTCATGACGCGCGTCCGGCGGCCGAGGATCGTCCACGCCAGAAGCGAGCCGATGAACGCGTTGCCAAGACCCGCCCAGGTGGCGGAGACGCCGAAGTTCCAGCCGAACTGCCCCGCGTAGCCGATGAAGATGACCGCGGAAAAGTAGCTGGTGCCGTAAGCGAAGGCCGTCAGCCACGGGCCGACGCTGCGTCCGCCCAGAACGAAGCCGTTGACGTCCGTCGCGTGCCGGCGGGAGTACACGCCCACGCCGATCATCACGGCGAAAAAGACCACGATCAGGATGATTTTCAATACCAATGCGTCCACGCTCCCCTGTTGGATATATCGCGATATCGCTATATTGCTACATCGCTATATCTAAATGAAGTATTTGACAAGCATCAGTATAAAACATTCCTCTGTCATTGTCAAGGGGGAATTTTATATTTTTCGGGACGCCTGCTGCCGCGGCCGTATCCCGCAGCAAAAAAGCGATCCCGAAGGACCGCTCGTTTTGTTCGATCAGATGGAAGTCTCCAGCTTCGCAGAGTAGCGCAGGATCTTGCGCGCTTCGCCCGCGAGCAGCTTGCCGTCGCCGTTGAGGTCGCAGTTGGCGAACGCCTGCCCTTCAAGCGTTTCCAGCTTCGCGGAAGCCCTGAGCACGAGCCGCGCGTCGTTCGCCAGCACCTTCCCGTCCAGATTCGCGTCGCCGCGCAGGCCCTGCGTCACGGGCGCGTCAAGCGTCTCGCCGCAGACGTCGCATTTGCCGTCCCCGTCGTCATCCCTGTGCCCGGTCGCGGGAATGACCTCCTGCGCCTTGAGCGTTTTGCCGCAGACAGCGCAGATCTCGCCGGCAGTCCAGCCCGGTTTCGTACAGGACGCAGCCTCGCTGCGAACGATGTCCGGCGAGTGCCCGAGCGCAGGGATCACGATCTGCGCATTGAGCACCTCGCCGCAGACGGCGCATACCTCGCCGTCGGTCAGACCGTCCTCCGTACAGGTCGCAGCTCTGCCGGGAACGATCTCCGGCGTATGGCCGACTGCGGGGATGATCTCCTGCGCCTTTATCATCTGACGGCAGACGGAGCACTTTTCGCCGTCGGTCAGACCGGTCTCCGTGCAGGTCGCAGCCCTGCCGGGGATCGTTTCGGGTTTATGGCCGGCCGCGGGAATTCTCCAGGAATCATCGCGCAGCGGCGTCTTGCCGTCCGGGTCGGAGAATCGTTCGCCGCAAATCGTACAAACATAATGCGGTATCTTGCTCCCGTCCTGTGTGCAGGTCTCGGGAGCACGGCGAACCGGTTCCAGCCTATGATGACACTGAAACACATTCAGATCCTTCACGTCGCCGAGAAGGAGCTCCCCATTCGGGTTGAGCCTCATAGCGGGACGAACACCGGTACTTGTTTGAATAACATCTCCGAAATCATTCGTCCTTCCCTCCTCGTCGACCAAACAGACCCGGTTCGCATAGCTGCTGCCCGCCGTCCGCAGGTACCAGGTCGCTTTTTTGACAGAGGTCTGTTTTTCCGGCACCCAAAGCCCCTGGCTTACCGCGTAATCAGTGAACAGCGCCTCACGCGTTTTATTGGCAGGAGCATCCAATGAAAAACCGTATTTCACATTCTTCGACTCGAAATAGGACAGAAGAAAGATTTTGTCATCCGTAGCCGCGCTGTCAAACTGCGGGCCCGTCCCCCCCCACGACCCGTAATCGTCGTTGTTCAGATGTGAGACCGCAATGAGGCTCTGCTGCGCCTGTGAGAACGCGGATTCATAAAAATCACGGTTCAGCCACGCGCGGATTGAGCTCTTTTCATAGTTGTTCGCGTAAGCTGTATGCGCCATGTCACTGTATTGCGTCAGGCCTTGGGAATAGACTGTATTTGAATACGCCTGCGAGTCGATGATGAACTCGCACAGGACGAACCCTTCGGCGGGATCGAGCACGCGCCACCAGATCGGCTCCCACCGGAACCAGTAGGTCCGATTCTCGCTGTAGGGGGCTTTGAGCATTACGGTTGACTCCCAACCGGCCGGTTCCGTCGTGAGGGACGGCCGGTAATGCGTGATGTACACGCCGCGATAGCCGACGCCTTCATACATCACATCACAATAATGCATAAAGTCGCTCGGCGCCATCGTACCATGTTCTTCTTTGCCTTCATAATATCCGTAGCTCACCCAGTCGGAGTCTTCGACCTTGGCGTTCAGCGCTGAAACAACAGACGGGTTCGTCACCTCCGTCTGCGGATACCAGCCGAACTTGATGATGTCGTTCTGCACGTAGGACTTGATCGTTTCGGCAGAGGCAACGATTCCGCCAATGGCCGGGATCAGTCCGAACAGCAGAACCAGCGAGAGGATGATCGACAGCGTTTTTTTCATTTTTTATCGGCTCCTTCCTGACGAAACGGAACTTTCCGGCGAACACAGTCGCCGGGACTCGTTCGACGCATATCGCTTACAAATTGATTGAATCTCAATAAGACTGTATGTCAACTCTCAGATCATCAAAAAGCTCCGTGAACACGCAGTTTCTATCGCGTGTTGCCCCTTCTGCCTCATGCTGATTGAAATATCCGGTTCAAATTTCCTTTTCCAGCTTCGCTGAGTACCGCAGGATCTTGCGCGCTTCGCCGGCGAACAGCCTGCCGTCGCCGTTGAGGTCGCAGTTGGCGAAGCCCTGCGGCTCGAGCGTTTCGAGCTTCGCGGAGACGCGCAGCGCGAGACGGGCGTCCTTCGCGAGGACTTTTCCGTCAAGGTCCGCGTCGCCGCGCGGGCCCTTCGGCACAGACGGATCCGTATTCGACGGCTTTGGGACAAACGAAGAATAATACATCCCAAACGTCTGCAGGGCATAAACGATCTCGCTGCTCGGAAACGCGCAGCTCCCGGACGCAGACGACCCGGAACGGGTTTGATTCAGGCCGACAACCGCGCCGTCTTCATTGACCAGCGGTCCGCCGGCCATGCCCGGCGCCGGCATCGCCGTATGCTGCAGCTCGCCGGAGAGGCTGACGTCGTTTAAAACGCCCTCGCGGACGCCGCAGGACCGGAACGTCACAGCGTTCCCGCCGGCGGCGTATGGGGTGATCGTCGTATCATAAGGGGCGCCCAGCGCGTAAACAGGGGCGTCCGCCGCAAGCACGTACTTCAGATCCTCCGCCAGCGCAAGCGCGCGATACCCGCGGATCGGCGACTGAAGCATGATCGCCGTGTAATCGTGTTTGGAATTGCGCATCTTCGCGATTTCCTTCGCCTGATAATACGCGTCCGGCTTATAGTACACGCGGATCTCCATTTTATTCAGATAATCACTGTCTACCCTGCGGAGGCTGTCCGCCATTGCTCTGCCTTCCGGCGTGTCCTCAAGATGGATCACGTGATCACAGGTGATGATGACGCTGTCGCTGACCAGGAATCCGCTGCCGTAAGACGCCGCATAGACCCGGGACGGCGTTCCCCGCACCGGATAGCAATAGACGATCGTAAAGACGCCGACGCTCGCTTCATTCACAGCCGCCGGCGCGGCGAATGCCGGAACAGCGGAAACAGCCGCCGTCACAAGGACGATCAGAACGGCCGTCAGACGATTTCTCAAAACGTTCACTCTCATGCGAAAACCCGCTCAGTCCTCCACGTCCTTCAGCGCTTCCGCCTCGGACTTGCTGACGGTGATCCTGCCGTCGCGCACGATCTTGACCTCGCCG
>ONWP01000236.1 GCA_900321595.1 uncultured Eubacteriales bacterium | reverse complement strand
TTTTGATTGGCCATTCCATTGACGATAACGACGCCGTCATGGAAACGATCAGAGGTTACTGATCAGACGGAGCGTATAACAGTGCCGCGCGGGAGCGATCCCGCGCGGCGTTCATATTATGGGTCGTTTATTTTTTCTTGAGCGCGTTGATCCCGGCCGTGATCCCGGCGGTGAAGATCCTGCTGTAAGCGCCTTTTTTGCCGTTCATGAAGTCGACGATCGCGTCCTCCAGCTTCTGCGGGACCGTGCCCTGGCTCATGGCGGTCAACTGCCGGATGGGCGCCTCCATCGCGCCGGAATAGATCATCTCGGGGGAGCCCATGTTTTCGGTGAACCGGTCGGCGACAAAACGGGCGATCCGGTCCAGCCGGTCTCCCGCCGGGGTGCCGGCGATATCCGCGAGGCAGTTTTCCCGGGTAAAGGGCTTCTGCGGCTTGTCGATGGTGATCTCCCGGCCGCAGAGGTCGGAGAATTCAGCGCGCGTGACGGTCGCCGCGTCTGTCGCGTAGGCCTTGCGGACCTGCTCGGAGCAGCCGTTCTCGTGGACGCCGAAGCCGGTGAGCTGCACCGTCGCGGTCAGACGCACGTCCGCGCTGGACGCGCCGATGCGGATCTCATACGCGCCGTCGTCGCAGACGAAGGCCTTCTCCGGGACGCAGTAGTAGCTGAACGCGTCGGGCGTCAGGGTGAAGCTGACACGCTTCGATTCGCCGGGCGCGAGCCGGAGCTTCTCAAAGCCCCTGAGCTCGATCGCCGGACGGAAAACGCGCGGATCCTTCGGCGCGACGTAGAGCTGCGCGACCTCCGCGCCCTCGGCCGAGCCGGTGTTCTTCAGCTCAAACGCCACCGTGACGGCGCCGTTCGGGGACAGGCTGTTCGCGTCGCAGGTCAGCCCCTTGTAGTCGAAGGTCGTGTAGGAGAGGCCGTGTCCGAAGGGGAACAGCACCGGCTTGCCGTAGGTCGCGTAGTAGCGGTAGCCGACGAAGACGGATTCGCGGTACTCCGTGGTATTGTAGGTGCCGGGGAAGTTCAGGTAGCTCGGCGTATCCGCCAGACTGACGGGGAAGGTCTCGCTGAGCTTGCCGGAGGGGTTCGCCTCGCCCCAGAGCAGCTTTGCCTGCGCCTCGCCGACGCCCTCGCCGCCCAGATAGCATTCCAGCACGGCCTTGACGTCGTCGATCCACGGCATCTCGACGGGAGAGCCGTTGTGCAGGACGACGACCACGTTTTTCTGCACGGCGGCCACCTTGCGGATGAGCTCGTTCTGGCACTTCGGCAGACGCATATGTGCGCGGTCCGCGCCCTCTGTCTCATACGCGTCGGGCAGACCGGCGAAGATGACGGCCACGTCGCTGTCAGCGGCGCAGCGCACGGCGTCGGCGATCATGCCGGCGTCCGGTTCGGTGTCGTTCGCGCCGAAGCCCTTCTCGTAGAACACGTCTGTGAACTTGCGGGTTCGGCTGTAGCAGTCGGAGATCCGGTAGCTGTTGATATGGCTGCTGCCGCCGCCCTGATAGCGCGGGTGCTGGGCGAATTCGCCGATGTAGACGACGCGCTTCGACTTATCCAGCGGCAGGATCTGATCGTCGTTTTTGAGCAGAACGGCCGTCTGTACGGCGGCGTCCACGGCCTTCATGTGATGGGCCTCCCGGTCGAACTGCGCCTCGATCCGGTTCTGGGTGAATTTGAACGCCAGATTGACGAGCCGGCGCACCGCGCGGTCGATGTCCTCGTCGTTGAGCGCGCCTTTTTCGATGGCGGCGCGGATGGACTTTTCGCCCACGCCGAAGGAGCCCGGCATCTCCAGATCGAGGCCGGCTTTGAGGCCCTTTGCCCGGTCGTTGACTGCGCCCCAGTCGGAGACGACGACGCCCTTGTAGCCCCACTCGTCCCGCAGGATCTCCGTGAGCAGACGCCGGTTTTCCGAGGCGTAAACGCCGTTGATCTTATTGTAGGAGCACATGACGGTCCACGGCTTCGCCGTTTTGATCGCCGTTTCGAAGCCCTTCAGGTAGATCTCGCGCAGCGCGCGCTCGTCCACCTCGGAGGAGGACATGAGCCGGCGCTTTTCCTGACTGTTCGCCGCGAAATGCTTGATGGACGTGCCCACGTTTTTGCTCTGCACGCCCTCGATATAGGCCGCGGCGAGCTGCCCGGCGGCGTAGGGATCCTCGCTCATGTATTCGAAGTTGCGGCCGCACAGGGGGGAGCGCTTGATGTTGACGGCGGGCCCCAGCAGGACGGCCACGTTCTCGGCCTGGCATTCCTCGCCCAGCGTTTCGCCGAGCTGACGCAGCAGTCCTTTGTCAAAGGAGGCCGCGAGACCGGCCGCGGAGGGGAAGCAGACCGCCTGGATGGCGTCGTTGACGCCCAATTGATCCGCGGCGTCGTTCTGCTTGCGCAGGCCGTGCGGGCCGTCGCTGACCATCACGGAGGGGACGGGGATCTGCGCGTCGGGGATATCGACGGTATGCCAGAAGTCCTTTCCGGAGAGCAGCGCGATCTTTTCGTCGAGCGTCAGACCGGCGACGACCTCGTCGAGGGTGACGGTGTCGCGCCCCTGCAGCTTCGCTTTTTTGCCGAATTTTCTCATAAATGCACCTCGTCAGGGATTGGCGTAGCGGATGATGTTCAGCTCGGACTGGATCGCGTCCTTGATCTGATCCGGGAGCGCCTTGTACGCGGCGCGGTCCAGCTTGTCCGCGCCCAGGATGGGCTTCAGGATCCGGACGTGTACGGTCGTGGGCTTTACGCGCTTCTGCGCCTCAAACATCCGGTACGTGCCGTCGAGCGCCACAGGGACGATCGGACAGCCGGTGCGCTGCGCGACCTTGAACGCGCCGCCCTTGAATTCGCCCATGTCCGGTCCCTGAGAGCGGGTGCCCTCGGGGAAGATGACCAGCGACGTGCCGCCGTTGATGACGTTGATGCCGGCGCGGATGGCCTTGACGGCGTCCTTCTGGTCGCCGCGGTTGACGAAGATGCACTGCAGCTCGTCCATCCAGGAGCGCAGCAGGGGGATGTTTTCCGCCTCCTGCTTGATGAGGAAGGCGGGGGCGTCCTTCATCTGCGTCAGCATGACGAGGGCGTCAAGCAGGCCCTGATGGTTCGCGACGTACAGGATGGGGCCGGCGGGGATGTTTTCCAGTCCCTTGACGTCCATGGTGACGCCGGCCGCACGGCAGGTCGCGTTCATGAGAAGCGACGTCTTTTTGCGCAAAAGCGCCTGATGGCCGTTTTTGTCGCCGCTTTCGCGGAGTGATTTCAGGGTATGGAGCGCCGGTGTGCCGGAAAGGGCGACGCCGCCGATCGTGAGCAGGGTATTCGCCGTGCGAAGCATGTGACCAACTCCTTTTTTATCAGTTGTATTGCCCGTTCTCGTTTCGGATGAGACAAGCCGTCAGACCCAGGTCGAAGGCGACCCGGGCCGTATCGTCCGTAAAGCTGTCGGCCGGGATGACCGGCATCAGCGCACCGGCGGCGCCCGCGCCGTCGGAGACGTCCCGCGTGAGGCCGATCGCGGCCGTCAGGAACCGGACCGGATCCTGTCCGGGATTCGTAAACAGCCGGTCGCCGACGCTGACGTTGCCCGGCAGGAGCGACAGATCGCAGTCGATGGCGCAGACCTCCGCGCCGGTATCCCACAGCGACGGGAGCCTGCCGACGCTGACGTCCTGCAGCACGTTGACCAGATCCTCGACCACGCCGACGCTGACCTCGGGGTGCAGCTGCGCCGTCTCCGTGACGAAGGCGGCCATGCGCGTATTCACGTCGGCGCGCGTCCCCTCCTCGTTGCCGGGGAAGTGAGAGGTGCCGGCGTTCGTCTCATAGGGCAGGATCACGCCGTCGAGCAGCACGCCGTCCACGCCGAGGGCGCAGGCGTCGTTGATGAGCGTGCGCACATAGTACATCACGTCGTCGGCGAAGGGTGACAGCCAGGCGTGCGAATCCGCGCGGCCGTCGTACCAGAGCTCGATCTCTTCCTCTTCGTCCTCGCCGAAGACCTCCGCGTCCTCGGCGTTCTGCGCGGCGGCGCCGCGGCTGACGTAGGCGGCGCTCTCCGGGTACGTCCTGGCGTAGATGTCGTCCGCGAAGCAGGAGATGTACGCGAAGACCCGGAAGCCGGAGCCCTTGAAGGAGCTGACGACCCGTTCGGCGTGGTCGGAGGCCAGCGCCTCGGCGTCGGCCGGCGCGTACAGCGAGGGATCGAAATACAGATGTCCGTCGGGATCCTTCATGCGGAAGACGACGGTGTCCGCGCCCACGGCGGACAGCTCGGAGATCAGCGATTCCGTCCGGGCGGCGCCGAGCACGGAACCGGGCAGCGTGACGGCGCGGTAGCCGGAGACGGCTGAGGTCGGCGCGTGCTCCAGCGCCAGAGACTCGGCCTCTGTCAGCGGCTGGCGGCTGACGCCCAGCAGAACGCCCCAGACGGTGAAGGACAGCGCGAACACCACCACGAAAATGACCGCCAGACGCAGCTTGCGCGCGTGGGGTCTGCGCCGGATCTTTTCCTTGCGCAGCCCGTCGGCCGTCACATCATTGGGGAAGTCCGCCGAAAAACGGTAAAACCCGCGCGTCCCTGCCGCGTTCGACAGAGACAAAGGCTTTTCTTCCCTGCGTTTGCGCTTGTCCGCCATGAAGATCCCTTTCCCGATAACTTTTCATCTTATTATAACGCAAAGAGGAGGGAATGTCAAATCACAACGCGACAGAAAAACCGGCTCGTCCGAAGAGCCGGTTCGCTGTCGTCGCTCGCTTCATTCCTCGAAGCCGAATTCATCGCCGTGACGTTCGCGGAACATGTCGTACAGGCGGTCGTACAGGTCGTCGTCCTCCACCGGCTCGAAGCTGGCGTCGTCGCCGTCCTCCTCATAGCGCATGATGAACAGATCGTCGGCGTCCTCGTCGGTCAGCACGAGGAACGCGTAGTTCTCCTCGTCGCAGTCGAACATATCCAGCAACTCCATCTCCACGATGTTGCCGTCCTCGTCCGTAAACTTGAGAATGTCGCTGTTTTCGTCAAAGACGTTGTTTTCGTCGCTCATGGGCGCAGCCTCCCTTTTTTGCATCATTATAGCACAGCGCCGCCGCCGTTTTCAATCATTTTTTAATGATCGGCGGTATACTGTGGTAAAAGGGGAAAAGGGGGGCATTGACGATGACCACGGGCGATCTGCTGACCGCGTACCGGATGCAGAAGGGCTGGACGGTGGACGAGGCCAGCGACCGGACCGGCATTCCGCCGGAGAAGCTCATGGAGCTTGAGAGCGGCAGACTGCCGGCGGACGACTACGTGCTCGGGAAGCTGGGCGAGGCTTACGGCGTGTCCCCGGACGCGCTGCGGTCGGACGACCCCGGCTATGAGGCGCCGCCGGTGGAGCCGGCGAGGGGCAGACCGTATGCCGCGCGGGAGGGCGACGCGCCCGGACAGGGGCGTCCCCGGGTGGAGCGCGGCAGTCTGTTCGGCTCCTTTGTCCGGCAGGCGGCGCAGGGCGCGTCGTATGAGCCGGAGGAGGACGGCGCGCGGGATCTGTCCGGGCTCGGCCGGTGGATGACGTCGTTCCCGTTCCCGCTGGTCGTGGTCGCCGTTTTCCTGCTGCTGGGCTTCACGCTGCACCTGTGGCACCCGGCGTGGCTGCTCTTCCTGCTGATCCCGGTGTGGTACCGGCTCGGCTACGCCTTCAAGGAGCCGGATCCCAGACGCCGGCTTTTGAAGATGCCTGCGATCACCGGCGCGGTGTTCCTGTACGTGTGCGCGGGGGTGTTCATCCCGCACAGCTGGATCTGGGCGTGGGTGATCTTTCCGCTGGCGGCGCTCTACTACTGGCGCGTGTTCGTGTACGGCAAATTATGGTGATTTCTTTCTGAACGCGACAGACGGCCTCCGACCGGAGACCGTCTGTTTTTTATGCGCGGTTCAGCGTCTGAGCGTGCGCAGATACGCTTTATGCGCGTCCGGGACGCGCCGGCTTTCGATCGCTTTTTGGATCGCCTTGTTGTGCGTCCACGCGTCCAGCCGGTTCGCTTCGAAGTACGGCAGCGCGCGCTCGTACTGCTTCGCGAGCGCCGTGGCGAAGTACCACGCGATCATCATGTTGACGTAGTATTCCTCCGAGCGAAGCCCCGCGACAAGCGCCGGATACGCGTCGTCGAAGTCCTCGTCCAGAAAATGCGTCATCAGCGTTCCCACGCCGAAGCGGATCGTATAGGTGTGACCGCTTGCCATCCAGCGGGCGGCGTGGTCCGGGAGCGCCTGCCGGTTTTTGCGGAAGACCTTCGGCGACAGCTGATCGCAGGTCGCCCAGTTGTCGACAAACGGCAGAAACCG
>ONWP01000280.1 GCA_900321595.1 uncultured Eubacteriales bacterium | reverse complement strand
TCAAGCTCCTGACGCACCTGACGCTGCGCCGGTACGACGAGCTGTTCGCGCCGGGGCTCTATTCGTTTCGCCCGGGGCGCACGGCGAAGGACGCGGTCCGGTCGCTCCTGAAGCGGCCCGGCGTCTTCGGGATGTACGCGTTCAAGACGGACGTGCACGATTATTTCAATTCGATCCCCGTCGAAAAGCTCGTCCCGATGCTGGAGACCGCGCTCGCGGACGATCCGGCGCTGGCCGCCTTTTATGTCAGGCTCCTGACGGAGCCGCGCGTACTCGACGGCGACCGGGTGATCGCCGAGCGCAAGGGCATCATGGCGGGGACGCCCCCGTCGGCCTTCTTCGCGAATCTGTACCTGTCGGCGCTCGACGCGCACTTCGCGGCGCTGGGCGCGCCCTACGCCCGGTATTCGGACGACATCATCCTGTTCGCCGAATCGCGGGAGGCGCTGGACGCGCACGCTTCTTTCGTGACGGCGTTCCTCGCGGATCACGGCCTCGCGCTCAACCCGGAGAAGACGGAGATGCGCGCGCCGGGGGAGCCGTGGACGTTCCTGGGCTTCGTCTGCCGGGAGGGCGTCGTGGACGTGTCGCCCGCCGCGGTGACAAAGCTCAAGGGGAAAATGCGCCGCAAGACCCGGGCGCTGGCGCGCTGGGCGAAGCGAAACGGCGTCTCCGGCGAAAAGGCCGCGAAGGCGTTCCTGCGCATCTTCAACCGGAAGCTCTTCGAACCGGCCGGCGACAACGAGCTGACCTGGACGGCGTGGTATTTCCCCGTGATCAGCACGGCGGATTCCTTACGCGTCATCGACCGGTACGCGCAGGACTGCGTGCGGTACCTCGTCAGCGGCACGCGCACGAAAAGCCGCTTCAACGTCCGGTACGAGGACTTGAAACGGCTGGGATATCGGAGCCTGGTCCACGCGTACTACGCGGGGAGAGACGACAGCGGGCAGGCGACAGGCGCCGGTTGCAATAGCGCGCCGGATATACTATAATCAAGACACTGAAGATGCGGGCCGTCCTTGCGCCGGACGGCATCGATTCTAAAAAGCATTGAGGTCGACACGTATCTGCAAACAGTTTACGAGAAATAAAGAGGAAAAACCGGCTTCGCGCCGGTTTCCGTCTTTACTTGTCGTTTCAGGTGAGGTACTGCTCCAGCACACGGAGCAGTTTTTTGCCCTTCCTGATATACGATGTGTGATCCTCGCCGGGGAGGACGTCCACGGTGCTGTTTTTGCAGTGATTCGCGATGAAGAGCGTGTCCTGCAGGCGGATCAGGTCGTTCTGTCCGGCGAGCAGGTGGACGGGGCATTCGATCCGCGCCAGCATCCCGGCGTCGATGTGCGGGCCGTAGAGCATCATGGCGCGGAAGCGGTCGTGGGTGAACCGGTAGGCGAGCTTCGTGGGGACGGTGAAGATCGCCTTGAGCCCGGCGGGGGAGGAATTCGCCCCGCAGGGGAAAATCTGCGTCACCGTGTCCGGGTAGTCGATGGCCAGCAGCAGCGCCGTGATGCCGCCGTCGGAGTGTCCGATCACGGCGACGGGCTCGCCGATCACGTCGCGGATAAAGGCTGCCGTGTCGGCGGCCAGGTCGGAATAAAGGAGCGTCTCGGCGTTTTCCGATTTGCCGTGGCAGCGGCTGTCCAGCGCCCAGACCGTGTGCTTTTTCGCAAGCAGGGGGATCGCGCGCCGGAATACGTCGATGCTGCCGCCGTTGCCGTGCAGCAGCAGGACGGGGCTGCCGGTCCCGGTCTTTTCGTAATAGAGCCTGATGCCGCCGATCGTCGCGTTCATATCATGCACCTCCGGTGTTGCTGCTGTCATTATACACGGTTTTTCCCCGCAATACAACTTTTTTCGGTTGAAAAGCGCCGCCGGTTTCGATATAATGAGAGAAGCAAAACGATCGCAGGAGGTGGGACATATGCGGTCCTGTATCTACGGCGCCGGGTCTCTTGGAACCGTGCTGGGCGCTTATATCACGAAAAACGGCGGGCA
Organism: uncultured Eubacteriales bacterium; assembly: GCA_900321595.1. Taxonomy (GTDB): domain Bacteria; phylum Bacillota; class Clostridia; order Oscillospirales; family Acutalibacteraceae; genus UBA1081. The sequence goes on along the minus strand of ONWP01000280.1, from coordinate 919 downwards.
GATCGACCTGATCAACCGCAATCGGGCGCACGTGGAGGCGCTGCGCACGAAGGGCGCGCACGTCACCGGGACGACGGAGATGACCGTGCCGGTCAAGGCGCTGACGCCTGACGAGATGACCGGGAAATACGACCTTATCATCCTGCTGACGAAGCAGATCGACAATGTGGAGACGCTGACCGCGCTTAAGCCCTATATGAGCGAGGACTGCACCGTCTGCACGCTGCAGAACGGTCTGCCGGAGTTTTCCGTCGCGAAGGTCGTCGGCGAGAGCGCGACCATGGGCTGCACCGTGGCGTGGGGCGCGCAGCTGGTCGGGCCGGGAACGGCCGAGCTGACCAGCGACCCGGCGAGCATGAGCTTCGGTCTGGGGCGCATGAACGGCGTGAAGGACGCGCGGCTGTATGAAGTCAAAAAACTGCTGGAGCTGATGTGCCCCGTGGTCATCGAGGAGGACTTTATGGGCGTGCGCTGGAGCAAGCTGCTGATCAACGCGGCGTTCAGCGGCATGAGCGTCGTCACCGGCGGTACCTTCGGCGAGGCCGCGAAGAACAAGAAGTCCCGCGTGTACGTGCAGGCCATCATCAAGGAGTGCATCGACGTGGCATGCGCGACCGGCGTAAAGCTGGCGCCCGTGCAGGGCAAGGATATCACAAAGCTGCTGGACTATCAGGGCCGGGTGAAGAAAAGAATGGCCTATGCGATCATTCCGCTGCTCATCAAAAAGCACAGGGATATCCGCGCGAGTATGCTGCAGGACATTGAGCACGGGAAGAAAACGGAGGTGGACTGCATCAACGGCGCGGTCTGCGAGCGGGGCCGGGACGCGGGCGTCCCCACGCCGGTCAACGACAAGGTGGTTGAGATCGTGCACCGCATCGAAGCCGGCGAGCTCAGACCCGGATTTGACAATCTGCGG
>ONWP01000279.1 GCA_900321595.1 uncultured Eubacteriales bacterium | reverse complement strand
CCGGAGCGATAAGCGCTATTGACAAAAAAACGAATTCACAATATAATTAAGAGTACAAAATCCATCCCGGAGAGAGTGGAGGGCATATCCATGGTCCAGATCCGTTTGAAGCGCGTTCTGCCTGTTTTCCTGGCCGCGCTGGCGCTTTGCGTCATCTGCTTTGCCGTTTCCGCCGGCGCGGAAGAGTACGGCAGCTTTATCTATAAGGTGGTTGAGCCCGGGGAGAACGAGAGCTTCGAGCCCTATGTGACCATCGTCGGCTACCGGCACGACCGCACGGACGACAGTACGGTGGTGCATATGCCTGAAGAGATCGAATCCGACCCCGTGAAAAGCATCAGCGACGGCGCGTTCCGCGACAATGACGAGATCACGGACGTGATCCTGCCGGGTTCGCTGGAGGTCATCGGCAACGCGGCCTTCGGCGACTGCGACGCGCTGCAGTTCATTCTGATCCCCGACAGTGTGCGGGAGATCGGCGACAGCGCTTTTCAGTCCTGCGACGCGCTGACCTGGGTCAGCATGGGCGAAGGCCTTGAGAGGATCAGCGCGCTGGCGTTCCGCGGCTGCGAAGCGCTGCAGGCGGTGGATCTGGGAAATCACGTCAAGGAGATCGACGACGGCGCGTTTTACGGCTGCGCGAACCTGAAGGAGCTGCGGATCCCGCAGAGCCTCAGTGTGATCGGTCCGCTCGCGCTGGGTTTCGATCAGAACGGCGACTACCCCAAGGTCGTGGACGGCTTCCGGTTTTTGAAATCCGGCAGCGTCCCGGCGCTTGACGCTTATATGGCGGAGCCTGTCGCAACCGGCGAACAGTCGAAAGCGGATTTCGGACAGGCGAAGGACGTCGCCGTCTGCGCTGACGACGCGCATCAGGCTGATTATAAGCTGGTGCGAGCCGCGACGGACACCTATGAGGGCGTTGAGCTCGCCGTCTGCAGCGTCTGCGGCAGTCTGGCGCTTCGTCCGAACAACGACCTGCCGGAGGAGGAATTCAATCTGTCGGGCCTGATCATCCTGATCGTCGCGATCCTGCTGGTGATCGGATTTGTGGTCATGACCATTCGCTACGTAAAGAAGTCAAAGGCGCGCCGCAGCGCCGCCATCGCGGCGTATCAGGCGGAAAACGGCGCACCCGAAGACAAGAAGGGAGAGTCATAAAATGAAACAGAAGTACGGAATCAAGAAGTATCTTGCGCTCCTGCTGGCGTTCTGCCTGCTGGCAGCGCCGGCGACCGCTTTCGCCGAGGACGCGGTTCCCGTGATCATGGGCGATCTGGACGGCAACGGCCGCGTGACGGCCGGCGACGCCAGAACGGCGCTTCGCATGAGCGCACAGCTGGAATCCACCGAGGGCGTGGATATGATGCGCGTGGACACGGACGGCAACGGCCGCGTGACGGCCGGCGACGCCAGAACCATCCTGCGCTACAGCGCGAAGCTCAGCGGCTTTACCCGCGGCTTCAACAAGGACGGCCTGCCCTGCTCGATCGACGTTTTCGCCTCCGGCAAATACGATATTTCGATGAAGTATGAGGGCATCGTCGTCAGTGTGATCACCGACGGCAAGAGCATTTTCATCAACGGCGACTCCTCCGAGTTCGACGACTTCAATGACGAGCTGGCCGGTCTGTTCGGCAAGTTCGGCGGCATCTACCGTGTGAACGGCAAGCTGTACTTCTCCTTTATCGACGACGCGGGGAACATCAGCATCTTCACCATCGTCAGCAAGGCGCTGCTCGACAACATGACGGGGGAGAACGGCGAGTCCTTTGACGACTATTTCACGGAGATGTTCAATATGCTGCCCACCTCCGTGCTCAGCGGTTCCGTGAAGCCTGCCGGAGAAGAGACGGTCGACGGGAAGACCTATTCCGTCTGGTCGAGCTATGACAGCGCCTACAAGACGACGACCCGGTTCCTGACGGAAGCGGACGGCACGCTCAGGAAGATCGAGGTCTCCGTCGACGGCGAAGACGTCGTCAGCGAGGTGGACGTGCAGTCGCTCAAGGGCGACATTCCCTCGAATATGTTCACCATTACGCAGGAGCAGGTCGACGAGGCCGGCGCCATCGTCACCGTGGAATACCTCGGCGGTCACGAGATCATCAAGCTGTGATCCCGCGTTAAATGTCAGAAAACCGCTTCAGGCGTCCGTTTCGCGCGGGCGCCTTTGCTTTTTGCCGGGAAGCCGGGACGTTCCGGTAGACACTTTCGGCATTTTGACGCAATTTTTTTTAAATGAAAGGCGCTTATTATTACAAAAAACAATAGCAATTCAAAGAGAGCTGTGCTATAATGTGCGATGGTAAATTTTACCTTGATTCGGATTCAGATTTAGGAGGAAAATAAATGAGCAAGAAATTTGTTTACCTGTTCACTGAGGGCAACGCCAACATGCGCGAGCTGCTGGGCGGCAAGGGCGCGAACCTGGCCGAGATGACCAACATCGGGCTTCCCGTGCCCCAGGGCTTCACCATCACCACCGAGGCCTGCACCCAGTACTACGAGGACGGCCGTCAGATCAACGACGAGATCAT
>ONWP01000386.1 GCA_900321595.1 uncultured Eubacteriales bacterium | reverse complement strand
TCGTTGTTAAAGATTGCGCCGCCGCGCTGGAATTCTATCATGATCTGTTTGGGCTCCAGCTTCTGCAGGATAACGACGGCAACATGGAATTGACAGGCGGATTGTATCTCCAGGAAGCAAAATATTGGGAAAGCTTTATAAATAAGAGCATAACGCCAAGAAGCAACAGTTCGGAACTGTATTTTGAAGAGACTGATATAGAAGCTTTCGTCTGGAAGCTTCAAAAGCTGTATCCGGAAACTGAGTTTGTAAATCGACTTATGACACACAGCTGGGGACAGCGCGTTGTCAGGTTTTATGATCCGGATGGGAATCTGATCGAAGTTGGGACTCCGGTGTAATCCGGATAGCACAAAAAATAGACTTGCGTTATGAACACGCCGACCATAGAAACAGCCGGACGCTTTCCGTTGTCCGGCTATTTTACGATTTCAGGAAGCTTTTGCAGGTTGCGCTAAGTTTTCCGTTCCGCATCCGTGTCGCTGATCCGATTCGTATGTCTGTTCATACGCCGCGCCAGGGCGACACACACGACAAGCGCGAGCGGAAATCCGATCCCGGCGAGGATGCCGGCCTGCAGGTTGCTGCCGAATATCTGAGAAACGTTGCCGACGACCGCGGGGCCGAGCGTGCCGCCGACGTCGCCGGACAGCGCGAGAAGCGCGAACATGGCGGTTCCGCCGGCTGGGATCGCTTTCGATGTAACACTGATCGATCCCGGCCACATGATGCCGACGGAGAAGCCGCACAGCATACAGCCGACAAGTCCCATTACGGGAATACCCGCGACCGCGGTCAGCAGATAACTGACAAAACAAAGCGAGCCTGATATGATCATAAATGCCGTCAGGTCGATCTTTTCGCCGAACTTTCCGTACAGGAGTCTGCTGAGGCCCATAAATATTGCAAAGCCGCAGGGACCCGCAAGATCGCCCAGTGTTTTTGAAACGTGCAGCGCCGATTCCACGAACGCGGACGCCCACTGCGCCATGGAAGCTTCAGACGCGCCCGCAGAGATCATCAGGATAATGAACAGCCAGAATTGTTTCATCTTGAGCAGCTGCGCAGTTGTCATGCCTTTGCCGTCTTCCACGATCGGCTCGATGGGGCAGGTGAGGAAGTTATATACATTGTAGAGCGGGAGAAGCGCCCATATGCAAGCCAGGATCCGCCAATGCGCCGTCCCGAAAACAGAGAAGAAAAGCGTGGAACCGATGATCACGCCGGCAGATCCCCAGCAATAGAACGAATGGAGCAGGCTCATCATCTTCGATTTATTCTCAAAGGGACACGCTTCGATGATCGGGCTGCACAGAACTTCGATCAGGCCGCTGCCGATCGCGTAAATAACGACACAGATCAGGATCCCCGGCAGCGGGTTCGAAAACAGGTCGGGCGCGACGGCAAGTCCCGCAAGGCCGACCGCTGACGTGATCTCGGAAGCGACGATACAGGGACGGTAGCCGATCTTGTCCGCGATTTTCGTGCAAGCGAGATCTACGATCAGCTGGGTCACATAAAAAACGACAGGGATCAGCGCGAGCTCGGCATACGAAATCCCGTAGGTCTTATGAAACGTCAGGAAGAGCAGCGGCGCGAAGTTCGCTGAAATCGCCTGCGTGACGAATCCGAGATAGCAGGCGCGTTTGGTTTTTCCGTATCGATTGGAATGACGCATTGTATTGACTCCTAAAACGCAAGAGAAAAGGATGTATTCCGCGATGATTATGAAGCAGCGTGACCGCTGATAAAAGATTTACATTTGCTTCAAGATTTCGCCGTTTTCATAACAATTCTGCAGTCAGAAGCCGGAATCTGCGTTCACAAATTCCGGCGTATTGAAGATAAAACTTGAAGTGTAAAGGCGTTGGCTTGACGAATTATAAACGATTTGGACTGACTTTTGAACGAATTCAAACCGGTTTTCGACAAAAACAGGCGGGTTTTCAACAGGATAAAGCAGCACACTTTACATGCAAGCGTATTGCTTTACATTCTGCCGCTGTCGTCATCTTTGATGTGTACATCCACCTGCGGATACGGGATGGAAATGCCGTCTTCGTTAAAGTTGCGCTTCACGCGCTCGGTCGTTTCCAGCTTCTGGATCAGGTACGCTTTCGACGGAACGAAAAACTGCAGCTGATACATGACGGCGCTGTCGTCATAGCTTGTGATATAAACCTTCGGTTCGCCGATCACATTCTCATTTCCGCGGACAGCGCGCAGCAGAGACGCGCGAACATCGTCGATATTCGCGTCATAGCTGACGCCGACGTCGATCTCGACCCGTCGCGTGCCCTCCGTATCATGGTCTACCAGCGGCTGATTGGAAACGACGCTGTTCGGGATCACGACGGTACGTTTATCGATCGTTACGACCTTGGTGTAAAGGATCGTGATCTCCTTCACTGTGCCCTCATACTCGTTGACACGGATCCAGTCGCCGACAACGAAGGGCTTCGTGACCGCCAGGATAAATCCGCCCGCGATATTGGAAAGGCTGCCCTGCAGCGCCAGCCCGATCGCGAGACAGCTTGACGTGACTGCCGCGATGATGGTCGTCATGGGGATCCCCATGATGCCGGCCGCTGTCATCAGGATTAGCACCTTGAGCGCGATTTTGATGACGCTTGACAGAAATGTCTGCATCGAGGGATCGATTCTTTTATACCATTTGCTGTTGCTGACGGCGCGGATCAGGAGGCTGATCAGTTTGAAGCCGACAATGACGATAAAAAGCGCCAGGA
>ONWP01000318.1 GCA_900321595.1 uncultured Eubacteriales bacterium | reverse complement strand
CTGCAGGGCGGCGCTTCTACGCAGTTTGCCGCAATTCCGCTGAACTTTATGAACGGTTCGAATAAAGCGGATTTCATCATCACCGGCCAGTGGGCGAAAAAAGCGTATCAGGAGGCGTCTCGTTACGGCAATACGAGAGTCGTTGCGTCTTCCGCGGATCAGACATTTACTTATATCCCGAAGACCTCTGCAAGCGATTTTGATCCGGAGGCCGATTACGCCTACATCTGCATGAACAATACGATCTACGGCACGGTTTACCATGAGCTTCCCGACACCGGCAGCGTGCCGCTGATCGCGGATATTTCCTCCAACTTCCTGTCCGAGCCGCTTGACGTCAGCCGTTTCGGTATGGTGTACGGCGGCGCGCAGAAAAATGTCGCACCCGCAGGCGTCACGATCTGCATCATTCGCGAGGATCTGCTCGGCAAGGCCAGAGATATCACGCCGACGATGCTGAACTATACGACGATGGCGGACAGCAAATCTCTCTACAATACGCCTCCTTGCTGGAACATCTACATCACCATGCTGACGCTCGAATGGATCAAGTCGCTCGGCGGCCTGACTGTGATGAAAGAGCGCAACGAGAAAAAAGCAGCGCTTCTGTATCAGTATCTGGACAGCTCCAAAATGTTCCGCGGCACCGTTGTTCCCGAGGACAGATCGCTTATGAACGTCCCGTTTGTCACGGACAGCGATGAGCTCAACGCGAAATTCGTTAAGGAAGCCGCAGCGGCAGGATTTGTCAATATCAAGGGACACAGAACCGTCGGCGGTATGCGCGCGTCTATCTACAACGCAATGCCGTATGAAGGCGTTGAAGCGCTTGTCAAGTTCATGGAAGCTTTTGAAAAGGAGAACGGCTGATGTTTACGATCCAGACCTTAAATAAGATTTCTGCGACCGGGCTTTCCGTTCTGAATCCGAAGCTCTATACATGCGCGGACGCGCCGGAAGCACCCGACGCCGTCATCGTCCGCTCCGCGTCCATGCATGATATGTCGATCCCGCAGAGCGTGTTGTCCATCGCCAGAGCCGGCGCAGGCTACAATAATATTCCGGTCGAAGCCTGCACAGAACAGGGAATTTGCGTTTTCAATACGCCCGGGGCAAACGCCGGCGCGGTGAAAGAGCTGACGATCTGCGCGCTGCTTCTGGCCTCCAGAAAGATTGCCGCAGGTGCGAAATGGTGCCTGTCTCTCGCCGGAGACGCGGACGCCGCGAAGAAGATCGAAAAGGGAAAATCCGCGTTTGCCGGACCTGAAATCGCAGGAAAGACGCTTGGCGTGATTGGTCTCGGCGCGATCGGACGTATGGTAGCTGAAGCCGCACAGGCGCTCGGCATGCAGATCATCGGATTCGATCCGTTCCTGAAGAACAGTGATTTCGAAACGGTCTCTGACATCAACGAGATCTTTAAGCGCAGCGATTACATCACCATGCACGCGCCGCTGACGGAGGATACAAAGAATACGATCAACGCGGATACGCTTGCGCTGTGCAAGGACGGCGTCCGGATCGTGAACTTCGCGCGCGGCGGCCTTGTCAATACAGCGGATCTTCTGGCAGCGCTCGCAAGCGGAAAATGCGCCGCGTATGTGACGGATTTCCCCGCGCCGGAAATGATCGGCGTTGACGGCGTGACCGCGCTGCCGCACCTTGGAGCGTCCACCCCGGAATCCGAAGAAAACTGCGCGGTCATGGCTTCGCGTCAGACGGCTGATTATCTTGAGAACGGCAACGTCACCAACTCAGTCAATCTGCCGCGTCTTCGCAAGGACGGGAAATCTGCGAGAGTGACCGTGATCACCGCCGGTGACCATGCCGAAGAACTCGCGCGGCTCCTGAATACGACTGATTATGTGAGCGCTGTTCGCGGTTCCGTCGGATACGTTATCGCGGATGAAGCGGCCGCAAACGCAGGTCGTCTGGCCGATCTCGACTACGTGATCCGTTACCGCGTGCTTGATTAACAATTACAAGCAGATAAAGGGGCTGCCACCGACAGCCTCTTTTCCGTTCTAAATTGAGGTGTTATTTATGGTTCTGACTTCTTATATGCCGACAAGAATCCTGTGCGGCGAAAACTGCGTTGAAAAGAACGCCGACGTGTTTTCCGCATTCGGGAAACGCGCCCTGATCGTGACCGGTAAACACGGCGCGAAGGAATCCGGCGCGTTGGATACACTATTGAGCGTGCTGCAAAAACAGGAAATCTCCTTTGAAATATTCGATGATATTACCGAAAACCCGCAAACGCGTGACTGCCGGAATGCGGGGGATCAGGCCAGACACATGCAGGCTGATTTCATTGTCGGAATCGGGGGCGGCTCTCCGCTGGACGCGGCGAAGGCTGTCGCAATATATGCCTCCGACGATTCCATGCAAGCGTCTGAGATCTATACAAAAGCCGGGAGCGCAGCGCCGCTTCCCGTGCTCCTGATCGGCACAACCGCCGGTACCGGCAGTGAAGTCACCGGCGTATCCGTTTTGACTGATTCCGAAACCGGCCGCAAGAGAAGCGTGAAGGGCAAGAACTGTTATGCCGCTGTTTCGTTCTGTGACTGTCAGTATACGCGGAGCATGCCGCAAAGCGTTCGCGTTTCAACCGCTTTGGACGCTTTCGCGCATGCCTATGAATCGTACCTTTCCACGACAGGCAACGACCTTTCCCGTCTGTACGCAAAACGGGCGATTGAAATCATCTGGCCCCAGTTGAAGTCATATGAATCAGGGCATGCGGATGATGTCGAGTATGATTCCGCGTATGCCGCGTCTCTGTATGCCGGAATGGCGATCAATATCACCGGGACGCTTGCGCCGCATACGCTCGGGTATGCCCTGACAGAGGAATACCACGTGCCGCACGGCGTCGCCTGCGCGGTCTTCGCGCCTGCGCTGCTTCGTCATCTTTGGGAAAACGGCGGGGAACAAAAAGTGAAGGAGCTTTTGACGCTCCTTCAGACGGATTTGGTTTCTTTTTCGAATACGGTTTTAAGTCTTTGCGATTTATCGCTCACGATCCCGGAAAACAAAATCGAAGTGATGCGGGAAAGATGGCGCGGAAAAATCGCGAGCTTTGAACACGTGCCCGGCGGTTTCACAGACCGGGACGCAGTACGGTTTTATCAATCGCTGTTCTCAGACAGGTAGGCCGGTTTTTGCGCTCAGAAACTTGCGGTAAACGGCCACCTGGTTGTTTGAAATATATTTATCCAGATGCATGCTGCCGAAGAACCATTTGTGATATTTGCACAGCGTCGTCAGCTCATTCAGATAAGCATCCAGCGCGTTGACGCTCATGCTTTCATCGCTGCGCATCATCAGATAATCGCGCGTCGAAGACGGCGGCTCATGCGTCACGATCACATCCACCTGATAGGATTGTCGCTCCAGATTTGCGACGGCCTGCAGCATTTCATCCTTACTCGGCGCGGCCTCCGGCGAGGATTCCGATTCTCCGAGCAGCGCGAGCTCAGATTCCCGCCGTTCACCGCCGCCCATGGCGAAAACAGTCTGATCGCCGATGCGGAAGACCTCTCCGCGCATCAGATGCCGCAGATTGCCGCTGATATGATGTGTTTTGCCGCCGCACCAGGTTCGAACCGGATACCGGTTGATCAACGCATGGTTTTCGTGGACGCCGTCAAGGAAGCAGATATTGTATTTGCGTTTGCCGAGCGCGCGCAGATTTTTGTCTTCCGACCTTGAATCATCCCAAACGAAACCGAAATCGCCGCAAATGATCAGCGTATCATTTGCCTTCATAAACTTGAGCTTTTCCTCACTGAGCCTGGCGTAATCGCCGTGTACGTCGCCGGTAATATAGAGCATTGAAAAATCCTCCGAAAAATAT